>JAAYSY010000228.1 GCA_012518235.1 Bacteroidales bacterium | reverse complement strand
TTTAAATTAAGGGAAATAGTTGGAGGTACAAGACAGAAGTTAGTCTAGCTGATTATATTCTTTTTATGAAAAGTAATAGTTCTGTTAACTTATAAGAGCTAAAAACGGCTTATTCGTCTTTCTATTTTGCTTAAAAGTTTATATTTGAGTTAATTATTGCCGTTTCGTACAATATAAACAAACAGTTGTACATTAGAGTAGGTGTAGAGTGCGTTTTTTTTATGTTCTTTGGGTTACAATTAAAAAACTAAAGAACTGAAAACTATGAAAAAGCATTTTCTTTGGCTATATCTATGTAGCTTTATACTCGTAAGCATTCCTGCTTCACTTGTTTCGTGTAATGATTCTGACGACAACTCAAAAGTTGTGGATACATCAGTATATAATATTATATTGGATACGATTAAAATTCGTGATCCTTTTATTTTTGTAGATGAAAAAACAGAGACTTATTATCTTCATTTTAATCCTTATACTTATAAGAATCTACAATGTTTTTCTAGTAAAGATATGATTCATTGGAAAGATGAAGGTTATAGTTTTACTGCACCCGACGACTTTTGGGGGGTGAAAGATTATTGGGCACCCGATGAGTATGAGTATAATGGTAAATATTACTTGCTAGTTACTTTTAGTAATAAGGAGGGTAAGCGCGGTACTTTTGCATTAGTATCTGATGAACCGCATAGAAACTTTAAACCCGTTAAGAACAGTCCACTAACTCCAGAGAATATGATGGCATTAGATGCTGCATTATGGGTGGATGATGAAGGTCAACCTTGGATTCTATATTGTCATGAGTGGTTACAAGTTACAGATGGACGTGTAGTAGCTCAAAAAGTGACTAAAGACTTAAAGGATACAGTAGGTGAACCCATCACTCTTTTTTCTGCAAGTCAAGCTCCTTGGACTAAACCAATTAATAAAGATGGAGCTCATATTACAGATGCTCCCTTTTTATATAAAGCATCGAATGGTGAATTGTTAATGATTTGGTCAGGTACCAGTAGAAATGGACATTATGGAATAGGCATTGCTCGTTCTACTACAGGGAAAATTGAAGGACCTTGGGTACATGATGAAGAAACGATTAATGATTTTGATGGTGGTCACGCTATGATATTCAAAGATCTCGATGGAGTTCTTAGAATAGCTTTTCATTCACCAAACTCGGGTGGAAAAGAAAGAGCTGTAATTTATAGATTGAATGATGATAACGGACAGCTTTCATTAGGTTTACAATTATAAAGATTAAAAATAAATTTCTTTTAGAAATTTCAAGGTGAATAGTTTTATCAGTCGTGGGACTTTCTTAATAAAGGAGGTTCCACGATTTTCATTTTAAATGAAACACCAAAAAAATAATTTAGTCTAAGGAATCAGTACAAGCTAAAAGCCGGGTCAGTCCATATTCTTGGGGATTTAACAATTAGCTCTATTCTACTTCTCCAATAAAATATTACTTTTGCTTGATGAAAAAGAAAGCAATCGATTATAAGGATATATTGTCCATGTTCCTTCCTAAAGGCATGCTTGACTAT
>JAAYSY010000227.1 GCA_012518235.1 Bacteroidales bacterium | reverse complement strand
ATTTAAATCGAATCGTCACCATGTATCTAGACTATGCAGAATTACAAGCTAAAAGACATGAAGCCATGTATATGAAAGACTGGATCGAACGATTAGATGCATTTTTGCAATTTAATGAACATGAAATCCTTCAAGATGCGGGGAAAGTACGCAGGGAAGTAGCCGATAAATTAGCAATAGATCAGTATGAAATTTTTCATCAAGAGCGACTTGAAAATCGGGAGAAAGATGATTTTGACGAGTTTATAGAACAGAATAGGTTGAAGTGAATGAAGGGTGACAGGGGAAGAAAGTGGGGTAATATTATTGAAACAGGAAATTAAAGATAGGGTGGAACAGATTAGAGAAGGTGTTGTTCCAGATGGATATAAGGAAACTAGAGTAGGCATTATTCCAGAGGATTGGGAAGTCACAAAGTTGGGGCACATTGTTGACATACTGAATGGAACTAGCCCTTCAAAAGTAATATTTGATGAAGCGTCAGATATACCATACTTCAAAGTAGATGATTTGAATAATTCTGAAAAGTGGTTGGAAGAATCAGAGCTCACAGTATCATCTGAACGTATTCGATTATTACCTAAAAACAGCTTGATTTTTCCGAAAAGGGGTGCAGCAATCTCTACAAACAAAGTTAGAATAAACCGCAGAGCCTGTCATTTGGATACTAATCTAATGGGATTAACGCTCAAGGAGGATAACTTCGAATACTTTTACAACTATATTTATAACAAAAGGTTATATAGGATTGCTGATGTATCAACGATTCCTCAGATAAATAATAAACATATTAATGAATTAGACATAAAAGTCCCAACTATTCCAGAACAACAAAAAATAGCTGACATCTTATCAACATGGGATCGGGCGATTGAATTAAAAGAATCCCTTATTAAAGAAAAAGAAGAACAGAAAAAAGGGTTGATGCAAGAACTACTTACACCAGTCAATTCAAATCAGTGGTTTAAATTAAAGTTAAGGGATTTAGGTAAGACTTATAATGGTTTAACCGGAAAAACACGTAAGGATTTTGGAACAGGGAAAAAATTTATCACTTTTAAAAATATATTTGATAATTCTAAATTGAATTTAAATGTTTTTGATAGGGTGTTACTCAAAGAAGGGGAAAAACAAAATATGATAAAGTATGGTGATGTATTTTTTACAACATCTTCAGAGACCCCTCATGAGGTAGGAATGAGTTCAGTCCTTTTAGACGAAATAGAAGAAGATATTTATCTGAACAGTTTTTGTTTCGGCTTTAGATTAAACAGTTTTGAAGAGGTTTTACCCGAGTTTTTAAGGTACTGTTTAAGAGGAGATAGCTTTAGATATGAAATGATGCGGCTTGCTCAGGGCTCTACAAGATTTAATTTATCTAAAACAGAATTCTTAAAAACAACACTTGAGGTTCCAAGTATTTCACAACAACATCGTATCGCTAAAATTCTATCAACCGCAGACCAAGAAATAGACCTACTCAAACGAGAAGTTGCAAAACTAAAAGAACAGAAAAAAGGTCTGATGCAGTTATTGTTAACAGGAATTGTCCGGGTGAAGGAGGCTGTAACTAGTGGGTAAAAATCTATATCATGAACGTCCTTCAAGCCAAGTCCCTGCATTAGAGTTGCTACAAAAAATTGGTTATGAGTATATATCACCAAATGAAGCAACTGCTATGCGTGGCAACTTTTACAATCCGATTTTAACGGCTGTTTTAAAAGAACAACTTACTAAAATAAATCGCTATGAGTATAAAGGCGAATATCACTCCTTCTCTGAAGGAAACCTTGATAAAGCATTGAGTGATATT
>JAAYSY010000226.1 GCA_012518235.1 Bacteroidales bacterium | reverse complement strand
TTTTTCTATATCAATAAATTAATTTGCATAACACACTCAATCTGTGGAGTGTTATTCTTCTAATATCTTAATTAGTAATAAATTAAATCATAAAATCACTATGAAAATCTATCAAACGAATGAGATTAAAAATATAGCCCTATTGGGAAGTTCGGGCTCTGGGAAAACCACTCTCGCTGAAGCTATGCTTTTCGAGAGTGGTATTATAAAACGTCGGGGTACTGTTGAGGCTAAAAATACAGTCAGTGATTATTTTCCGGTAGAGCAAGAGTATGGATACTCAGTTTTCTCTACCGTTTTTCATGCAGAATGGAACAATAAAAAATTGAATGTTATTGATTGCCCTGGGTCAGATGACTTTGTGGGAAGTACCGTGACGGCATTGAATGTTACTGATACTGCTATAATGGTTATAAATGGCGCTTATGGAGTAGAAGTAGGAACCCAAAATCATTTTAGATATACTGAGAAATTAGCAAAACCCGTAATATTTTTAGTCAATCAGTTAGATGATGAGAATTGTGATTTTGAACAAATTATTCAACAATTAAAAGACTCCTATGGGTCAAGTGTTATTCCTATTCAATACCCATTAAATGTTGGTCCCAATTTTAATGCTGTGATTGATGTTCTGTTAATGAAGAAGTATTCTTGGGACAAAGAGGGAGGAGCTCCAACTATTGAAGATATACCCGAAGAAGAATTAGAGAAGGCTAAGTTGTTGAACAAAGCTTTAATAGAAGCTGCAGCTGAGAATGATGAAGGTTTGATGGAGAAGTATTTTGAGCAAGATTCTCTTTCTGAAGACGAAATGCGTGAGGGTATTCGAAAAGGATTAATTCAACGAGGCATTTATCCTGTATTTTGTGTTTGTGCAAAAAAGGATATGGGGGTCCGTCGCTTAATGGAGTTTTTAGGTAATGTTGTTCCTTTTGTTAATGATATGCCTAAAGTACAAACTACAACAGGCGATGAGGTTTCTCCTGATTCTACGGGTCCAACTTCTATTTATTTTTTTAAAACAAGTTTAGAACCGCATATTGGTGAGGTTTCCTACTTTAAAGTGATGAGTGGGACCTTAAAGGAGGGGGATGATTTATATAAAACAGATGGATCAAAAGAACGTGTATCTCAAATATATACAGTAGCTGGTTCGCACAGACAAAATGTGACTCAACTATGTGCTGGAGATATTGGTGCTACAGTAAAACTGCGTTCTATTAAAACAGGACAGACATTAAATGCTAAAGATTGCAATTACAAATACGATTTTATAAAATATCCAAACTTTAAGTACACTAGAGCTATTAAAGCTGTGAATGAAGCCGATACAGAGAAAATGATGGAGGCTATTTATAAAATGCGTGAAGAAGACCCAACTTGGATAGTTGAGAACTCTAAAGAGTTGAAACAAATTCTAGTTCATGGTCAAGGAGAGTTTCATTTGCGAACACTAAAATGGAGATTAGAGCGCAATGAGAAGATAGATGTGGAATACTTTGAGCCTAAAATACCTTATCGTGAAACGATAACTAAGGCAGCTCGTGCTGATTATAGACATAGGAAACAGTCGGGTGGAGCAGGTCAATTTGGTGAGGTTCATTTAATAGTGGAGCCTTATAAGGAAGATACTCCTATTCCTCCTACATACCGTATAGATGGACAAGATATTAAAATTTCTGTTCGCGGTGTAGATGAGTTTCCATTAGATTGGGGAGGTAAGATGGTTTTTGTTAATAGTATAGTTGGTGGAGCCATAGATGCTCGTTTTATTCCAGCTATTCAGAAAGGAATTATGGCTCGCATGGAGCAAGGGCCTTTAACAGGGTCTTATGCAAGAGATGTTAGAGTTATTGTATACGATGGTAAAATGCATCCAGTTGATTCTAATGAAATCTCATTTATGTTAGCTGGAAGAAATGCATTTAGTCAAGCGTTTAGAAATGCAAGTCCTAAAGTTTTAGAACCTATTTATGATGTGGAGGTTTTTGTTCCTGCAGATAAGTTAGGGGATGTAATGAGTGATTTGCAGAGTAGAAGAGCTATGATTATGGGGATGAGTAGTGAAAAGAATTATGAAAA
>JAAYSY010000225.1 GCA_012518235.1 Bacteroidales bacterium | reverse complement strand
GGATGGCTTTATCAGTATTACAATACAGAACCTAAAGATAAGATTTTCAACAATTTAAAGAAAAACATAAAAGTAGACAGAGTTAATATTCCAGCAGCAACGCAACTATTTACTCCTGACTGGATAGTAAGATATATGGTTGAAAATTCACTAGGAAGACTATGGATTGAAGGACATCCTGATGAAGAACTGAAAGAAAACTGGAAATACTATATAGAAGAAGCAGAGCAGGAAAAAGAAGTTGAAGAGCAATTATCTAAAATAAGAAAAGAATATGAAGAAATTAAGCCAGAGGAGATTAAGTGTATTGATCCATGTATTGGTTCAGGGCATATCGGAGCTTACATATTTGATGTTCTTATACAAATCTATGAGTCCTGTGGTTACAAGAGTAGGGATGCAGTTAGACTTATATTAGAAAATAATATCTATGGTCTTGATATAGATGAGAGGGCAAGGCAGCTAGCATATTTCTCCTTAATGATGAAGGCAAGACAGTATGATAGAAGATTTTTAAGTAGAAGGGATATTCCTCAGCCTAAGATATATTCGATAGAGGAGAGTAACTTTTTTAAAACAGAGAATGGGAAAAACGTTATTGAATACTTTTCAAATGGAGATAATGATTTAAAGAAGGATATAGACTCCATTATAGAAGATATGATGGATGCAAAGGAATATGGCTCTATTATAAATGTGAATCAAGTAAATTTTGAAGCTTTATATAATCGATTTGAAGATATTAAAAATGAATTTGCTATGAATCTAGATGGTGTCTTAGCATTAGAACAATTGTTACCACTTGTGGAGCAGGCAGAGATTCTATCAGATAAGTATGATGTAGTTATAACAAACCCACCATATATGGGTAAAAAAAGTTTAAATGCGACCCTTAGTAATTATATGGATGAGCATTTTGAAAAGGGCAAATCTGAACTATACTCTGCATTTATTTTGAGGTGTATGGATTTTACAAAAACGAATAGGTATATGGCTATGATTACAATCCATACATGGATGTTTATTTCTTCTTTTGAAAATCTAAGAGAAGAAGTATTAAATAAATTTACCATTGACACAATGGTTCATACTGGAGCCGCTACTTTTGAAGAGTTAAATTCGTTTAATGTGTTAGCGACAAGTTTTTGTTTTAGAAAAAGCAATCTGGATAACTACTCAACGGTGTTCATAAGACTTGCAGATTACTATAATACTAAAGAAAAACTAAACAATTATTTTAAAAATGTAAATAGACATAAGTTAATTCAAAAAGAATTCTACAAGATACCAAATCATCCATTTGTTTATTGGGTTTCAAATGATATGATAGACAATTTTGTTAATAATAGTTCCTTGCGTAAATATGCAGAAATAAAGCAAGGATTAGCAACAGGTAATAATGCTATATTCATAAGATCTTGGTTTGAGGTATCTAGAGATAAATTATATTTACATGCAAAAAACAAAAAAGAAGCTTTTAAAAGTGGTGCTAAATGGTTTCCATACAATAAAGGTGGGAAGTTCAGAAAATGGTATGGCATGAATGAGTATGTTATTAAATTTAATAAAATGAATTATGATATTTTATCAAAGCAAGGGAATCGTTTACCGTCTAGACAATATTATTTCAAAGAAGGAATAACGTGGTCATTATTTGGTTTTGAAAATTTTGCAGTTAGATATAAGAAAAATGGATTTGTTTTTGATGTCTCAGGTTCTTCAATGTTTACATCAGAAGAACTACAATCATATATATTGGCTTTTTTAGCAAGCAAAGTAGCTTTTTCATACTTGTCGGTATTGGCTCCAACCGTAAACTTCCAAGTTGGAAATATTGGAGATTTACCATTGATTATTGATTATAATATTAAAGATGAGATTGAGCTATTAGCAAATGAATGTGTAGAAATTTCAAAAACAGATTGGGATTCATATGAAGAGTCTTGGGATTTTAAGAAAAACCCACTTCTAAAGTACAATGAAAATAAAATAGAGATAGCATATAAAAAATGGAAAGAAGAAACAAACTATATGTTTGAAAGAATAAGAGAGAATGAAGAACGTATAAATGAATTGTTTATTGAGGCTTATAAGTTAGAAAAAGATATTACCCCAGAGGTTGTAGATCGAGATATAGCAATAAGACGTGCTGAGAAAAAAGATACAGTTAAGAACTTTTTATCCTACTTTATTGGTTGTGCCATGGGAAGATATTCTCTAGATGAAGAAGGGCTTGTATTTGCAGGTGGAGAATTTGATTCATCAAAATATATTAGCTTTAAAGCAGATAAAGATGGTATCCTTCCAATAACAGATCAAGAATATTTTGAAGATGATATTGTAGAACTTTTTGTTGGATTTTTAAAAGTTACATTTGGAGAAGAATATCTAAATGAAAATCTTGATTTTATAGCGTCAGAGCTTAAAGGTAAAAAGAGTGATAGCAGTAGGGAAAGAATAAGGAATTACTTCTTAAATGATTTCTATAAGGACCACTGCAAGATGTATCAAAAACTTCCTATCTATTGGCAATATGATTCAGGCAAGAATGATGCTTGTAGGGGCTTGTTTTATCTTCATAGATACGATAAAGACATGTTTGCAAAAATAAGAATTAACTATGTTTTTGAAGTACAGGATAGGTATAAACAAGAACTTGCTAGAGTAGAGGGAAGAATTGTAGAGTCAAGTAGAAATGAAAAAATAGAGCTCCAAAAGCTAGCAGATGGACTTAAAAAGAAAATTATAGAATCTCAACAATTTGAAGAGAAGGTTCAGCATATAGCAGATTCTTATATAGAAGTAGATTTGGATGATGGAGTAAAAGAAAATTATAAAATCTTTGAAGATGTATTGGCTAAGATTAGATAGAGGAGGTAGCAGGTTTGGACTTAGAAGAAATTTTAAAAGATTTGCAGAAAAGGTTTAAGGAACCCTATCCTGAGTTTTATAATAGGAGAATTATCTTCTGGATGGATAGGGATAGAGAATTTGAAGATGAAATTGATAATCTTGAAATTCCAGATGTAAAAATAATAAAAATGTCTGAAAACAATAAGTTCAGAGTAAAAAAACTACTATCCTTT
>JAAYSY010000224.1 GCA_012518235.1 Bacteroidales bacterium | reverse complement strand
TAGAAAAACGCAGTCAATCGATAAGGAGTCATTTTTCGAAACTCTATAAAACAAACATCTGAATTCACATAGTCTAAGACTAGTACATTTCTTTCATAACGATGCCAGTACCAATCAAAAGCTATTTTCTCATAAAGAACATTATTCCAATGAATAATTTTTGATTCTTCACCAAATTGATCCCAAGCGAAATAGAACTCACTAATTAAAGGCTCCTCTCTATGTGTTTTTTCATTCAGATCAACAGACCAATAATAGCCTACCAATCTTTCTTCATAAGTTGTCTGTACATGACGTAAAAAACAAAAGCAATAAAGTTACAATAAAAAGATACTTTTTATTCATCTTATATATTTATATTCTATCTATTATACATATTAAAAACTAAGCTAAAATAAGCTTTTGAATTGATTAAATAAAATTAGAGTTCATCTTATTCTAAAAACTCAAGCGACAAAAACAACATTGAAAATCCCCTTGCTATACTATATAACAAGGGGATTTATTATATTAAAGAAATAGTGATAAAATTATTACTACTATTCTTCAGTGTACTCTTCTACTTCTCCACTATCTTCAGATGTACGGCTTAGTACCTCCCACTTCTTATTTCCAACACACTTAAACTCATAAGTATAAAGTGAGTTAGATAAGTTTGAACTAGGGTCCATATAAATTTTTACACCTGTAATAACAGCATGTTGATCAACACCTGAAACAGAAGTCTCAGCATCAGGATAAGCAAGAGACAAGAAAACAGCTAATCCTTCAATAGTTCGTTCATTCATAAACTTCGACTTCTCTGCACTTGTACCATTTACTGGGAAAGTAGGATCTAAAGCACGATCTTTATCTCGATAAGTAATATTAGGATAATAAGCATTAAATCCATAATAGAACTCAGCATTACCTCTACTATCCAATAAATCTGGATTATCAACTCCTTGATTGGCTTTTACATAATCAACTACCATTTGATAACCTTCGCTATGACCAGCAAAATTGATTAAAATGGTTGGATCAAAAACCCACGCTTTATCCGTACGAATAAATTGTGATTGTTCATCAACAGTCCATGTAGTGCGCTCCCAAGTTCCATTTTTTAATATGTACTCTTCACCAGTAGCTTTATCACTCCAGGTATAATACACTACATTTTTAACTGTTTCCTCAGCTTCATATGGATATTTACCACTCAGATAAGTCGGTATTTTGTAATGGGCTCTTTCCTCATTACTAATATTAGGATAGTTCTCACCCATTGCTGTATAATCATTAGGTTGCAGTAAAACTAAAGACTTATCAGTATCAAGTACCCAACTATTATCCCCTTTATTTTCAAAAACTGCATATTGTAACTCTGATTTTTCAACTACAATACCTGGAGCAATTTTACCAATCGTTATATTATCAATTTGATAAGTAGTGGTTTTTTGTTCTGGAGCATCACTCCTACTATCACCTAAATACTTAAGTGCTACATAAATAGTTTTACCTTGATAAGAGTCTAGTAAGAACTCTCCTACCGATTCCGGATTATCAGTTTCCTGTGTTGGTAAAGTAAAAGAAGATGTTATATCTTTCCAATCTGCTAAACCTAGATTCTCTTTTTTACCATCAAAATCCTCTGAAATTAGAACAGATAAACAGTCTCCCGCAACAAAGCGAACTTTAGCATCAAAAGATAACTTAAATCCCTTTTCCTCACCTAACTTAATTGCTGGGGTTATTAACCAAACTTCATTTACTTCCCCTGTTTTAAAAGATGAGAAGTTAGCATATTTATTATTATCATATTCTCTTGTTTCCCAACGCTTACTCCCCTGTACAGCAACATTTAACCATCCATCAATTACAACATCAGAGTAATAACCACTTTCGGGGTCTTTCTTTTGACTTTCAAAGTCCTCCTTCAAAGAGTAAGCTTCTATTGTTGCATCATGAGGTTCTTTATCAGAATAGAGATAGTTAACATTCTGCTTATCTCCTTCTTTTGCTTCTGGATAGTGTTTAGCTAAAAGAGCTGGGATTTCTTTTACTGGAGATTTTTCAGGAGTAAAAGCCTCCACAAAAAGAACATCATCTCCCCATACAGATTGGTAATCTTCTCTCGTAACCTTATAAGACTCCCCTTTATAAGCAGCAACTTTCTCGCTTACACCCTCTATGTTTTTGTAGTTTACTTTTATAGAAGAGGTTGGATCAGCTGCATAAAACTCTTTGTCTAAAAATGCAGGTATATATTTAGATGCAGGAGCTATTGTAGGAGAAAAGGCATTGTTTTTTGAAATAAAATCTTTTGCCTCCTTATCCTCACTACTTATAGTAGAAACTAAAGTTGAATAAAAAGATTTATCCATAGTAATCTCTCTACGAACAATATTTTTAATCTCTACTTGTTCATCAAAACCATCAAAATCGGTTGTAGCATTATCACAAGCTAAAAAAGCTCCAATTATAAATGAAAATGCTACGAATTTATATATATTTTTTCTCATAATATTTCAAATATTAAAATTGAATTTTCAATGACATGGTATAAGTGGTTCCAAAACCATAGAATACAGCAACATCATTCCAATTTCCACCACCATTACGTGATTTAAAATCTGTAGCATCTGTAATATACTCTTTATTTAATAAGTTGTTTACATTACCATAAAGCGTTGCTTTAAGACCCCCAATATTAAATCTATAATTAGCGTGTAAATCTAACACACCTGCTGATGGCATTCTCCAAGGAGTATAATAGACATATCCCGCATCAGGTTTTCCAATATTAGGTACATCAATCTTATAATCTGCATAGTTTCTACCAAAGAAAGTATAATCAGCACCAATAGTAAGTGCTCTATCAAACAATTTATAATTTCCTCCAATAGAGAAAGTAGTTTGAGCAGAGTTACCTACACGTACATTTTTCATATCTGTAACCGCTACATTATTATCTGATATTTGTTTTACTTCTTCTGGAGACATTCCTTCAGTTCCATTAGGGAATAAAGGTTTTGTATCAGCGCCCAATTGATTTCCTAAATCATCGTAAAGTTTTCCAGTGGCTTTACTATCCCAAATCCAATCACCTAATGAGAACATACCTTTAATTTCTAAATCTTTGATTGGAGTAGTTCTAAACTCAACCTCTAATCCTTGGTGACGAGCATCAACTCCTTTAAGATTTAAGAAATAAATATCATCATAACTGCGAACTTGAGTCTTATCTAACCATTTAGTATGGTATAAGTTTACATTAGCACTAAAGAATCGCGATTGAAAACCATAGCCTAATTCAATTGAGTATGATTTTTCGTTTACTGCATCTGAATTTATAGCGTTATTTTGGTCCATTCTCGTAAAATAACTTCGCATATAAGGTGCACGAGAAATAAATCCAGCATTAACAAACACATTATGTTGTTCGTTTATATTGTAATTACCTCCTCCTTTAATGGTAAAAGCTTGGAAGTTTTTAGCATCCGACTTCTTATTATCATAATAATACTTGTCGCGCTTCCAATATCTGTGGTTTGAAAAAGAACCAGCTATAAAAGCAGTTAGATCATCTAAGCTATATTCTGCTTGAGTAAAAAATCCTGTTTGTAATACATAGCCTGTATTATTACGGTAAATATCATCACCAGGTCTTAGTTTTTGGTTTTTCCATTGCTCAAGTTGAGTTCCTGTAAACTCTTTGTGTGCTTTTCTATACTGATCATCAATGTAGAAAGCCCCACCCATTAAATCCTTGATTTTCTCACGGTGTTCACCTGCATAATATCTCAAATCAATACCACCTGTAAACTCTAGCTCATCAGTAAATTGAGCTGTATAATTAGAGATTAGTCCAGTCCATACGTGATTATTTATAGATTCAGAAACAACGTCACTTGCACTATATCCCATTTCTGATAATGCTCTATTATTACGTTGAACTATACCATAATCTCTATAAAGTGTATTGGCGTGTCTTAAAGAAACCACTTCTCCTGTATAAGTTTCAAAATTATTATTCATATAACCATCTTGATTACTTACACCATATAAATTATTTTGATTTTTACCTCTAAATCTATAACCACCACCATCGCCTAAAGACATATATAAAGCAGTGGATAGGCTTGACTTATAATCAATTTCCCATAAGTGATTTAATGATAATTGTGGTTTATGATATCTATTTTTATTTGCAATAAAAACCTTTCCATTTTCATCATAACCATACGTAGGATTAAACTTAAATTTCTCTCTACCATCAGCATTAACAGTTTGCCACTCATCGATTCTCATTTTATCATTTCTGTTTCTTTGGTTATGCCATTGAGAAGAACCAAAACCAGTAAATGAAATAGTATGACGAGAGTTTATTATTTTAGAAATATTTAAGAACCAAGTATAAGATTCAAAGTCTGTTCCTAAAACATATCCGTCTCCCCAGTTTTTACTTCCTAAAAGAGACATTGCCCAACCCGACTTAGACAGGCCAGTAGAAACGTTAAAGCTCACTTTATTATAACCATCATTACCTAATTGATAAGCAATAGATCCGCCCTTTTCTGCATCAGTTGAACGAGTTACAATATTAATTGATCCCCCTACTGAGGGTGCAGAAACTTTAGCAGCTCCTAAACCACGTTGCACTTGCATTTGACGAGTCACATCAGATAATCCAGCAAAGTTAGACCAATAAATACCTCCCCACTCCATATCATTCATAGGGATGCCATTTATCATTACTGCTATGTTCTCTGTTTCAAAACCACGAAGATTTATACGCGAATCACCATATCCACCTCCTTGTTTAGTAGCATAAACACCAGGGGTAGTTTTTAATATTTCAGGGAATTCTTGAGAACTCATTTTTGCTTCAAAAACGGCAGGTTCTACTACTGATAAAGCAACTGGTGTTTTACGTTTAACAGCCATTGACGAAGTTACAACAACGTCTTTTAACCCAATAACTTGAGATTCTAATTTTACCAAACCTAAATTTGGTTTTACATCAACTTCTAATGTTTTATATCCCACATACGAAATTTTCAACTTTCCCTGATTGGTGTTTTTAAGTCGTAACACAAAACTACCATCAAGATCTGATGCTGCACCAATCTTCTCTGATTCAGAGTAAATGGTTACCCCAATTAATGGCTCATCAGTGTCTTTATCTATTATTATTCCCTTTACTACATTTTGTGCAATTGCAGAAACAGAACAAAATAGAATACAAAAAATAAGAAAAAATGATCTTTTTTTCATAATGTACTCACTTTTAGTTTTTATCAAATTTTAAATCATTAAACCCTATCATTAACAATCATATAGAGTTAGAAAAGAACTTTATAGTGACTTATTGTCAACAGCTCGTTAATAAACCTCAACGACAACAAGCATAATCACAACAAATATACAATATATTCACATATTATCCTCAATTTGCTAATATTTTAAAAAATCAAAAATATATGTTTTTTAACAATACTAATTTAAAAATAGTTGATTATCACATCATTAATTAAAAGAAACCAGACATTTAACTTTAATATCCAATTTATCCATTCCTATTTATCTATCTTTGCTATTAGGTTATAACCAAAAAAATATAAATATGAAACGATTAACTCCAGATGAGTATCCTCAAGAAATAGAAGATAAACTTCAAGATTATAATAAGAAAGATTACTTAATCCCTTCAATTAATCTTTTACGAACAAAAAGTCAAATTGAAGGGATAAGAAAAAGTGCTGCTATAAATACTGCACTACTCAATTATATTACCCCATTTATTAAAGAAGGTACAACTACAGAAGAAATTGATAAACTAGTATATGATTTCACTACCAAACAGGGTGCAATACCTGCTACATTAAACTATGAGGGTTTCCCTAAGAGTGTATGTATAAGCATTAACGATGTGGTTTGTCATGGAATACCAAGTCCATACGAAACATTTCTTGATGGTGACATTGTAAATATTGATGTTTCGACTATCTATAACGGTTATTTTTCTGATGCCTCAAGAATGTTTTTAATTGGTGATGTTTCCGAAGAGGATAAAAAACTAGTAAGAGTTGCCAAAGAGTGCTTAGAACTTGG
>JAAYSY010000316.1 GCA_012518235.1 Bacteroidales bacterium | reverse complement strand
TGCGTTGTTAAGTGGAACGCTGCAAGTGAGTATGTAGAAGCACCGAGTGCCACTGTCATATAACCGAGCTGCGAGATTGTTGAATAAGCGATAACGCGTTTGATATCGTTTTGGAAGAGACCAAGGATACCCATAAAGAGCGCCGTGATCGCACCAAGGATCATTACCATTGAAAGCGCAACAGTTGAGAGCTCATAGATTGGCGACATACGCGCAACCATGAAGATCCCTGCTGTAACCATCGTTGCCGCATGGATTAATGCCGAGATTGGTGTTGGACCTTCCATCGAATCTGGTAACCACACATGAAGTGGAACCTGCGCTGATTTACCCATCGCACCGATGAAGAGGAACACTGCCGCAAACGTCATGATATTCCAATCCGTTCCTAAGAAGTGGATTGTTCCTGCTGCCTCTGGCAATCTTTCAAACGCTTCTGTATACGTTAATGAGCTTGTCATATACGCCACACACGCAATACCAATTAAGAATCCGAAGTCACCCACACGGTTCACTAAGAATGCTTTCATGTTTGCATAGGTTGCTGTTGGTTTTTTGAACCAGAAACCAATCAAGAGATATGACACAAGACCTACCGCTTCCCAACCGAAGAATAACTGCATGAAGTTGTTAGACATCACGAGCATTAACATCGAGAAGGTGAAGAGGGAGATATAACTGAAGAAACGGTTATATCCAGGATCGCCCTTCATATAGCCCACTGAGTAGAGATGTACCATCGTTGAAACCGAAGTAATCACGACCATCATCATCGCCGTTAAGTTATCAACTAAGAAACCAACGCCAACGCTGAGTGAACCTGTGTTCATCCATGTATAAAGATTCTCGTTGAATATCGGCGCTGCGCCCGACATATGTTCGATTAAAACATATACCGAAAGCACCGCTGCAATTGCAACGAAACCAATTGTTACTGTATGTGCCACTTTCTCATTAATCACACGGCAGAAGAGCCCTGAGATTGCCGAGCCTAAGAGTGGCAACAGAACAATTAAAAGATAAATATATTTAAATTCCATTGCACTAGCCTCTTAATTCCGTAATTTCATCGACATTAATGCTACCGCGATTTCTGAACACTAATACTAAGATCGCAAGACCAATTGCCGCTTCCGCCGCCGCTACTGCGAGGGTGAAGAAGACAAAGATCTGACCATTTAAGTCGCCTGAGAACTGTGAGAATGCTACGAAAAGTGTACTACTTGCTAAAAGCATTAATTCAATACACATTAAAAGCACGATTAAGTTCTTGCGATTGATAAATATTCCCGCAGCACTGATTCCAAATAGAATCGTCGAGAGAATAATATAATCTTCAATGACTAAACTCATTTCTACTTCTCCTCTTCTTCTGTGACTGCTGTTTCACTTTCAGGCTTTTTAGGCGCTGGCGCTAAAACCGCAGAATCCATCTTCACCATACGTACACGCTCTGTAGGGTTCGCTTTAATCGCTAAACTTACAGAAACATCTTTACGACGAAGTGGCCCGATACGACGCGTTAATGCAATCGCAGCAATCATCGCCACTAACAGAATTAATGCCGTTGCTTCAAATGCATAAATATATTCAGTGTAAAGAAGTACACCAAGCTCTTGTGCATTTGTAAGCTCTGCGCCTTCACGGATTGACTCAACGCCACCTGAAAGTGCATAAGCATTTGCAATGAAGCTGTCGCCACCTAAGATCACAATTAAGATCTCAGCCATGAAGATAATCGCCACTAATACTGCGATCGGAAGGAATTTTACAAAACCTTCTTTCAGCATATCGTGAGGAATATCTAACATCATTACCGCAAAGAGGAAGAAGACCATGACCGCACCACAATAGATAATAATGAGTGCAAGTGCGAGGAACTCAGCCTGAAGTAGTAACCAGCAGCAGCTGACCATTACGAAGATCAGAACTAGGTGTAGCACTGATGTCATCGTATTTTTTGCGCTCACGACACGAATCGCTGAATAGACCGTGATGAGTGCGAAGATATAAAATAGTATCTTAAATAACATCCTCTCCCCCTAGTAATGAAGCGAATCTGCTGCGCGATCTTTAGCGATTTGTACTTCGTACTTATCACCTAATGCGAGTAGAGATTCTTTAGTGATGATATTTTCGCCCTTCTCTTCCATGTGATACTCAAATACGCGGGTTAACACGATTGAGTCAACCGGACATGCTTGTTCACATAATCCGCAGAAGATACATTTAAAGAGGTCAATATCGTAACGGGTTGTACGACGTGTGCCATCGCCACGCTCTTCTGTATCAATCGTAATCGCTAATGCTGGGCAAACTGCCTCACAAAGTTTACAACCGATACAACGCTCTTCACCATTTGGATAACGGCGAAGCGCATGAAGACCACGGAAACGACCTGATTGTGGTGTTTTTTCAAACGGGTACTCAATCGTGAATTTTGGTCTAAAGAAATAACGAAAGGTAATTCCTAAACCTTTACGTAGTTCTCTTAACGTAAATGTCTCGTAGAGTGATTTTAAATATCTAAACATTGTTAGTTCCTACCTATTCCTTTAAAACCATGGTTTTAAACCGATGCCGTACATTACGAGTACTACCGCAATCCATACAAGTGCAATCGGAATAAAGAATTTCCAACCTAAACGCATGATCTGGTCATAACGATATCCTGGGAATGTCGCACGAACCCAAATCATTGCAAAGAGGAAAAATGCCATCTTAATAATCATCCAGAAGATGCTGTCTGTTGCTAAGAGCGAAAGAACAGGAATATTCTGAATCGCTTCAACGCCCGAAAGCGGTGAGAGCCAGCCGCCGAAGAAGAGTAAACTCATCAAGGCAGATACTAAGATCATGTTTGTATACTGAGCAAGGTAGAACGTTACGAAACCTGTCCCTGAATACTCTGTAAAGTATCCAGCAACGATCTCTGATTCACCTTCTGTGACTTCAAACGGTGCACGGTTTAACTCAGCAAGACCCGCAATAAAGTAGATCACTGCCATCGGAAGGAGCGGAATAAAGTACCAGTTAATAAGTCCTAAGTTACCTGATTGTCCTTTCACGATTTCGGAGAAGTTTAAGCTTCCTGAAATCATCACAACCGTAATTAACGCAAAACCAAGTGCAAGCTCATAAGAAACTACCTGTGCCGCACTACGAATTGCACCAAAGATTGCGAATTTTGAGTTTGAACTCCAACCTGCCATGAGTGATGCGTAAACGCCTAACGATGTCATTGCGAGGATATATAAAATCGCAGAATCCATCGATGAGCTTACCCAGCCATCATTGAAAGGAATGACAGCCCATACACCAAATGCTGTTGTCACAGCAATAAATGGTGCGATTAAGAACATGGTTTTGTTCGCAGCTGATGGAATAATAAACTCTTTAAAGAGCATTTTAAGTAAATCCGCAAACGGCTGAAGTAGACCTTTAGGACCTACACGGTTTGGACCTAAACGGATATGCATATATCCAAGGACCTTACGCTCAGCAAATGTCAGGTACGCTACTGATAAAACAATCGGTAAGAAAATTACTAACGTTTTAAGTAGAGCCCAAACAAGCGGATAATGAATAATCGCCATTACGGTATCCATCTAATTTGCCCCCTTAATTGATTGATAAAACGCAGTATCGCCGGCATATTCTGTCGGAATACGAACACAGCCTGCTGCAACTTTCTCTGAGATACGTGAAAGGAAAGTATTTTTGCTATTGAGAAGTGGCATTACTGCACCCTCATCACCGGCATTGTTAAATGCGATACGCGCACGTTTTGCAAGTGGTGTCTTCTGAAGCGCAATACCACGTCTAACATATGCATCCGTTGAATAGAGTGAAGTTGTTGGCACTGCTAAAAGACCTTCAACTGCAAGCGGTTTGTAGCTAAATGCTGCGCTTGATACTTCATTCGAAGTCTCGGTTAATTTCGCTGCATTTGCCGCCATCCATTTAGCAAGCACATCTTCTGAACTGATGTAATCAAAACCTGAAAGCTCAAGTTGATTACCAAGGACACGAAGAATCTTCCAAATAGGACGTGCTTCACCATGAGGCATGCTCGCGGCTTGAAGTGATTGTACTTTTCCTTCAAGATTCACATAGCTACCTGAAGTTTCAGTCCATGCGCTTCCTGGAAGAATCACGTTTGCAACGCGCTTTAATGTTTCGCTTGCAAATGGTGTGATCGCAACTACAGCTTCCGCTGTTTCCAATGCTTTAACAGTTTTCGCTGAATCAACAAAATCAAACTCAGGATCAATCGCTCCCACTAAAACATATGCTTTAAGCGGTGATTCGATCATTGAAGCTGTATTTGCGACTGCATTTGTTAAACCTGTGATCGCCGCACCTGATGCGTTTGAACCTTGCGTGAAGTAACCTAATTTCGCGCCAGTAATACGTGCAAGTTCAGCAGCTAACACACGAAGTGTTGCAAATTGCGGATGACTGATTGCATCATGACCTAACACGATCCACTCACGCTCACCTTTAATTAACTGCTCGGCGAGGATATTCACCGCTTCGCTGTTTTGCGTATTGCTATTAATCACGCTCGTTAATTCAGGACGAATTGACGCACCTTTCATTTCAGCAACTTTCACTAAAACTGAAGAGAGCTCATTTACCCAATTAAATGGATGCGCTACGATTTCTGCATTCATTGCGTGAAGTTGGTCTGCATTGTATGAACCTAAGAATGAGACTTTCGCACCATTTTTAACAGCATCACGAACAC
>JAAYSY010000223.1 GCA_012518235.1 Bacteroidales bacterium | reverse complement strand
TGATAATCATTTAGAACTTAAAGGAAAAGTAGTTTAAGGCTTATAGTAGTTGTTATATAACTCCTCAAACTCAGTGGTTTTCATAAACGAATCGAGCCAAGAATTAAGTGAATCGGCTAACTGCTGTGATTTTTTATTTACTGCCCAAGCGCATAGTTGAGTAAAACTAATTTGTGTATTAATATCTAGTTGAGGAAAAGAATCCACTAATGCACGAGCAACGTTCTCATCACAAACAGCGTAGTCAATCTCTTTATGAGCTACAAGAGCCATTAACTGTTCTGACCCATACTTTTCTATTTCTTTGGTGTAGATGGTGTCTCCAATCTCATTACTAAGATTTTCAATACGGAGAAGTGCAGGAGAGTTTTCTACAGTATAGAGTGTCTTTTTTGCTAAATCCAGTTGATTATTGATAAATGGAACAGAATCTCCTTCTACCTTTTTTCGTTGAACTAGCACTTGTTTACTTCGGTTAATAGGCGTAGTTAATAACAGTGAATCTTTTAGAGCAGAAGTGAGTGGAATATCATGTGCTATTAAATCAAAACGACCTTGATTAATACCTTCAATTCGCTCTGTTACACTCATAATAGGCGTTATTTCGGCCTTAAAACCATGTTGTTTGGAAATGGCAACTACCAAATCGTAATGAAATCCTTTAATTGAATCGCCATCTACATGATAGGCTATTGTATTATATTCAGTTGCTACACGCAATACACTATCATTTACTAGGGTCTGATAATCTTTAACTTGTAACTCATTATTTTGTTTCTTACGATTAGAAAAACAAGTACTAATTAAAGTTGCAACAACACCTAATGCCAAGTATTTAATGTATTTATAATCTTTACTAACAATCATATATAATCAAAATTAATCATAAAAATTCCAGGATAACCCAAACTTGAGTAATCGTGGATTAATGGGGTGGTGAGGTGTTAAGAAATAATTAGAGTTACCCGATCCTTGATTGATATGGTAAAACATAACAAAAAAACGAGTGCGTTTTAAATGAAGATTAGCATATACATTAACAATAGGATATCCACCAATATCAACCTGTGACTCTTCATTTTGTAAGTGGAAGTTCTGAATAGCTGGGGTATAAGCTAATCCTTTGTATTTACTGAAATAACGAACATCACCACCTAACTCTAAACTAAGTACTTTTTTTGCTAGTTTTGTCTTGATATATAAATTATGATACAATGATAATTTAGGTAATGGGAGTACAGAATTATTACTAGAATTCTGCCAGGTTACTTCGTTATCTAAATGGAAAATACCTAGCTTGAAATTCTGATTCAAACTAGCTGATACTACCTGTATATTACTACCAGCTTGTGAAGGTAGTGCAAGGCCATTAAAGTATGTATAGTTTTTAATGTTTTGAATACCCGCTTTAATATTTGTATCCCAATTACTAATGTTAAGTTCTCCTTCTACTTTAGAGGTAATCTCATTATTCATTTCACTAAAATCCGTTCCCTCATCCCAATAAAAATGATTGGAGTGGTAATGGCGCATATAGAAGTTAGGTAATAAACGCGATACCCCCCCTCTAGCCACAAAGTTTACGGTGTCGTTCCATAGCTTAAAATTGAAGTCTAAATTACCTTTAACATCAAATTCACCTACTGCCTTACCTGCTACACCTACTTCAGCTGTAACATTGTAATTAAATATTTTACCCTGCCTACGAGCTAATTCACCACCAAAATAGACTTGGTTCTCTTTATAAGAATCAACAGTTACAGAGTCCTTATTCATTAAGTCGTATTTACTTATTTTGTGCGATATATAAGCTGTTAATCCCGATTTAGCATACTTATGAAAACCCTCTAATAAAGAGATAGCAAACGTATTTTTAAAACCTATATATGTTGTGGAGTCATTACTCGTATTGCTAGTTCTATTTATATGTGTATTAGGATAAAAATCCTCTGGTTCATTTCTCGATATATATCGTCTTCTATTACGATCCAGTTTCAGTGTGTGAATAAAGCTAGTTACAGGAATAAACTCCTCATGATATGTAGAGTCATTATTTTCACTTATAGTTAAAGACTCTTTATGAAAACCTAAGTTGTATTTATGATTGAGGTAAATATAAAAATTAGTATTCCTATTCCACGTATTATCTAAGTTCGTGGGAATATTTTGCGGTTCATACTGATTTTTTCCCTGTGCCATATCTTCAGGATGCGTTATATATTTATCATCGGTAATACCCGCATTCTCAGCCATTTTCAAGGTGAAGTTATTATACATGGCATGTAATTGGTATTTATCGCCTATGTAACTAGCAAAAAGTCCCGCATTAAAAAAAGCAGTCGATTGGCTATGGTAATATCCTCTACCATATAGATAGTCAATATTAAACCCAAAGGCAAAGCGTTTATTTGCATTCACAGAGAAATACGACTTAAATCGTTCTTCTCCATTGATTTTACTACCTGCTTTATAATAGGTTAAATTGGTGTATGGAATATTACTATTAGCAAATTTGAATTCTTCAGGAGCAAAGAAAAAACTAGAGTAGGGTGTGATAAAAAATGGACGATCAATCTGGTCTCTTAAAAAGAATAATCTATTATAACGAGGAGAGCCTAAGTTACCTAAATGATTAAAGTGCCCCTTATACCCTTCGACTAAGTTAGAGTTTTGGAAATGGTGATGAGTAGTATCCACCTCAATGTTTTTTCTATTACCTAGTCTTTCATCTATAGTCCACATGTAGAGTTTAGGAGCTAACGATTTTATCTCAACATTAGCACTGTCTAAATCTTGAGGAACCATAGAAGGGTCTAGCTGATTTCCATGTTGGTCAACTACATTTCCAAACTCATCTACTCGATAATTTGGATTTAAGGGATTCCGATCTACTTGTGCAAATGCAGTAAATGCAACAGTAGAAAATAGTATAATTGTGAATAGTATTCGTTTCATTGCTTGGCAAATATACAACAAAAAACAAAGTGAGTCTTATATTTATTAATCCCTTTAAGTTTAAAATAAATAGTAGGAAAGAAAAAGCCTTGATAACAAAACGTGTACACAAGGCTTTTATCTATTTATAAGGGTAATATTTAATTACACTTTCTGTATTATATCCATACCTAAAGATATAGCTTTTTCATTCATAGGGATAAAGCGATGATGCCTTTCTGGCAGTGCTTTTTTAAGTCCTTCTACTACATTAGCTAATGTAACAACAGGCTTAACTTTCAATAAACCACCTAAAACCACCATATTAAATGCCTTTGTCATGTTGTTTTCATTGGCAGCATCCATGGCATCAATTCTATAAATATTAATATCTTTACGAGTCGGTGGATTTAATATACCATATCCATCATAAATTAAAGTTCCACCTGGTTTTACTCTATTTTCAAACTTCTGAAGCGAAGGTTGATTTAATATTATAGCGGTATCATATTGACTTAAAATGGGTGAAGATATTTTCTCATCACTAACAATAACAGTAACATTTGCTGTACCTCCTCGTTGTTCAGGACCATAAGCTGGCATCCAAGTTACTTCTTTACCTTCCATTAAGCCCGAATAAGCCAAAATCTTACCCATAGAAAGCACACCCTGTCCACCAAATCCAGCGATTATTATTTCTTCTTTCATTGTCTTCTTCTTTATTCTTTATCTTTTAAGTCTCCTAATGGATAATAAGAAAACATATGTTCCTCCATCCATTGATTCGATTTCTCAGGACTCATTTTCCAACCCGAGCTACAGGTGGAGACAATCTCTACTAAGTTCGAACCTTTTCCAGCCAATGAGTTTTCAAATGCTTTTCGTATGGCATTTTTTGCTTTTCGTATGGCTGGAACCGATTGTACCGATTGACGCGTAACATAAGCTGTTCCCTCAAGCTGTGCAGCTATCTCAGTTATTTTTAAAGGATAACCATGAATCTCCACATCACGTCCATAAGGACAAGTTGAGGTTGGCATTCCTTCTAAAGTAGTAGGGGCCATTTGACCTCCTGTCATACCATAGATTGCATTATTTATAAAAATAATGGTAATGTTGTCGCCTCTATTTAGTGAGTGAATAGTTTCAGCCGTACCAATACAAGCTAAATCACCATCACCTTGGTAGGTAAACACCAATCGGTCGGGCCATAATCGTTTAATAGCTGAAGCTAGAGCAGGAGCTCTACCATGAGCAGCCTCTTGCCAGTCAATATCAATATAATTGTAGATGAATACGGCACAACCTACAGGAGAGATACCAATTGATCTTTCTTCCATACCCATTTCATCAATCACCTCTGCTATTAATTTATGGACTACACCGTGACTACAACCAGGGCAATAGTGCATGTGGTTGTCATTCATCAACTTTGGTTTTTCATAAACCAAGTTTTCTGGTTTTATAATATCTATAGTTTTCATTTAATTCTGTTTTGAGTTTCTTAATGAAATCGAATTATAAATTCTATGATTTTCAAGAAAATAGCACTCATACAAACTATAATAAATAGTTTGAAGTCATCCACAGCAAAGTATATGATTACGGATGCTGCTGCACCAACTAAAAAAAGAATGTTTAATATTTTTCTAAACTTATCTAAATCCATTGTACTATTTATATCTTCTTGTTCACTAGTTTATTTTATCAATTTCTCTTGAATAGCCCGAACTACTTCATCAGGATCAGGAACAATACCTCCCAATCTACCAAAGTGTTCCACTTTAACTTTTCCATTTACAGCTAGACGTATGTCTTCAACCATCTGACCAGCATTCAATTCTAAAGAGAGCATTCCCTTCACCTTATCGGCATATTCATTAATTATTTTAGTAGGGAAAGGCCATAAAGTAATAGGGCGTAGAATACCTACTTTAATACCATTTTCTCTAGCCAGTTCCATTGCTTTTTGCCCAATGCGTGCCATAGAACCAAAAGCTATAATTAAATATTCCGCATCGTCACAGTTTATCTCTTCGTAACGAACTTCATTTGCCTCAATCGTTTTGTATTTTTCTTGGAAACGAATATTATTCTTTTCCATCTGATCGGGTTGAAGTTCAAGTGAAGTTATGATATTAGGCTTTCTATCTTTTGTTTTTCCTGTAGACGCCCATGGACAACGAGCAATAACTTCTTCATCAGTTAAACGCTTTCTTTGTTCAGGAAGTACTACTTTTTCCATCATCTGTCCAATAACGCCATCTGCTAAGATTATAGCTGGATTGCGGTACTTAAAAGCTAATTCAAAACCTAAGCCAACAAAATCGGCCATTTCTTGAACCGAAGCAGGAGCGAGGGTAATCAATTTATAATCACCATGTCCACCCCCTTTAACAGTCTGAAAATAATCAGCTTGACTAGGTTGAATTGTACCTAATCCTGGACCTCCACGCATAACATTTACAATAAGACATGGAACTTCTGCACCTGCTATATAAGATATACCTTCTTGTTTAAGACTAACACCAGGACTAGAAGAAGAGGTCATCACCATTTTACCACTACCACCTCCACCATACACCATATTTATAGCTGCTATTTCACTTTCTGCTTGTAAAACCACCATTCCAGTAGTTTCCCAAGGTTTAAGTTCTGCTAACGATTCTAATATCTCCGATTGAGGAGTAATTGGGTAACCAAAATAGCCATCCACACCGTATCTAACAGCAGCATGAGCTATTGCTTCATTCCCTTTCATTAAAATTACTTCTTCAGACATCTTCCTTATTCTTTAATTGTTTTTTTATCAACTCTAGCCCTATATACTGTAATACAGCCATCAGGACATACTATAGCACATGAACGGCAACCATTACACGTGTCTTCCACAGTTTGTTCAGCATAGTTATATCCACGAACATTTACGTTTTTGCTAAGTGATATAACATTTAGTGGACAAGCAACAACACATAAATTGCAGCCTTTACAACGTTCAGTGTTTACTACTATTGCTCCTTTAATTTTCGACATAATTATTAATTTAACCTATTGGTTATACATATCTTTATTATAAAAGTTTAGAATATTGACTAATGCATCTCTTGCTCCAATAGCTGGACTCTCTGGATTTAAATCGATTGCTTTTTGATAGTCATTCATGGCCTTATGCCAATCTGATTTTTTTCTATAGATATTTCCTCGTAGATAATAGAGGAGGTCTTTTTCTTTATAATCCGTATCTAACAGCTTTGATAATGCATCCAGCGCCTGGTCTACATCTCCTTTTTCAATTAAGGATTCAATGTTTTTTATATTATCTAACACTCTAAATCTTTTTTTAATGTGCATTTTTTATAATGCTTAATTAGCAAAGTTAATTTTTATTTTGATAAAAGAGTACTTTTTTTTTCAAAAAGATAAAAAGTAAGGTCTGTGTGCTTTAATCCTAGTGATTGTTCTTTTAATTGCATTGAAAGCGAGAATTAGATAAAGAATAGAGTGAAATTATAACAGAATCTATTTCTCTTTGAGTTTTAAGGGCGAGGGGTAGTTTATTACTAATAGTTCGATACATTTTACGTGTCTATATAATAAGGTGTTTAAGAGTGATTGTTTTTTATGAATTTCATAGGTCTTAGTCATACGGGTTGGATGGCCTAGTCAAGTGCTCCATTTGACTAGGCCATCCAATTGTTTTGGTTTAAGGTGAAATACATGGAATAAAAAGCAAACGTTTTTATGATATGAATATTATTAGTCGACTTATCCATTATGAATAAAAACAATAGTTCCGCTTTATATTTAAGAGTGCTTTGGCATTTTAACAATTAAAGGTGGATATTACACTTGTATAACAAACATTTGTGAATAATATTACTAATGTAATCCATAATGGTTTACTAAAGTGAAATGTTCGTGAGATATATAAGATGTATTTATGGAAATATTCAATATGTAATATCACTTATATCAAACTAAAGACTCCTTTTATTATTATTGTGTAGTATATATAATGAACTGATAGTCAGACTGTTTTGTTTTATATATGAAGTAATGATAAAAGTTTTAAGAGGTGTAGTTGATTACTTTAGTGAATATTCAATAAATGTATTAGATTTATTAATCTAACTGCTTAATAACCAATACTATTCTATGGTTTATTCAAGTTATAGTTTAATGGGTTAGATACCGTTATACAATTGTAATATGCTAGATACACATCTGTAATCAGCACCTTTATTTACAATTGTTATGTTACGATTCTAAAAGTGAATCTATGTGTTGAAATTTGTGAATTTACGTTTGTAATAATCAAAATAAATCTTATATTTGCATATAGTTAATGCTAAGATTTAGATAGTATCATATATGGAAGAGATTAAGGATAGGATTAAGATAATTATGGATCGTTCTAAATTAACATCAAGTGCTTTTGCAGAAAGCATTGGTATTCAACAGTCCACTCTTTCACATATTTTGAGCGGAAGAAATAATCCGAGTCTTGATGTAGTAATGAAGGTTCATCAAGCTTATAATGATATATCTATGAATTGGATTTTATATGGAAAAGGTAGCATGATAGACAAATCGACGTCAACTAATGTGAATGGAGGTTCTTTATTTGATACGAATCCAATAATTGCGGGTGTTAGTACAAGCACCCTTGAGAATCGCAAGGAAACAGCATTAGGACACTCTGATAATACACCTGAATCCCCCATGGTACAAAGGGTTAAGTGTATTGAGAAGCCTCCAAGAAAGATTGTTGAAATAAGAATTTTCTTCGATGATAACACCTACGAAGTGTTTAAAGGTGACATTTAATCATATTTTGCCTACAAATCATTATTATTGATTGTATCTTTGTGCGTTAAAAAATAACTTACTTTCTAAACAAATGAATAAAACAATTTTAGATTTAGAAGTTAAGCATCGTGAGGTGTTGAATGCAAATTATGTTTTGCTTAAAACAACTCATAAAGAAAAGCTTCCTTCTATGTTACCTGGTCAATTTGCTCAATTACGTGTAGATAATGAACCAGCTGTTATGCTTAGACGTCCTATCTCAATCAATTTTATTGACTACACAAAAAATGAAGTCTGGTTTCTTATCCAATGTGTAGGAAAAGGAACAGAAAAATTAGCTCAAACTACTGTTGGTGATACTATAAATACTATTTTACCTTTAGGCTCTACCTTTACAATACCAGAAGATACCACTCAATCAGTATTATTAGTAGGTGGAGGTGTTGGCGTTGCTCCTCTTTTATTTTTAGGTTCTGTGCTTAAAGATAAAGGATTTAATCCTACTTTTTTATTAGGAGCTAGAACAGATAAAGACTTGCTACAACTGAATGATTTCAAGCAGTTTGGACGTGTATTAACAACAACAGAAAATGGAAGTCACGGACAAAAAGGTTTTGTTATTCATCATAGCATTTTTCAAGAAGAAACCTTTGATTTTATATATACCTGTGGTCCCCGTCCTATGATGGAGGCTGTAGCTGCTTTAGCAAAAGACAAGGGAATAGAATGTGAGGTATCTTTAGAAAATATGATGGCTTGTGGCATAGGCGCTTGTCTATGTTGTGTTGAAGAAACTACTACAGGAAATGTTTGTACTTGCACAGAGGGACCTGTTTTTAATAC
>JAAYSY010000222.1 GCA_012518235.1 Bacteroidales bacterium | reverse complement strand
TTATTTCGTTTATTTGCAACGCTTTTCGCGCAATCGCTGTCAAAGAAGAGTTGCTTGATATGTTGCGTTGTAATGATAAATATAATATAAAGATTGAAACCCATGGATTTAATAAAAATCGCAGAAGAAGCATTTGCTACAGGAAAAGAACATCCTGAGTTTAGAACAGGAGATACCATTACTGTGGCGTATCGTATTATTGAAGGTACAAAAGAGCGTATTCAGTTATATCGTGGAGTGGTAATTAAAATTGCAGGCCACGGCGATAAGAAACGTTTCACAGTACGTAAAATGTCAGGTACAACTGGAGTTGAAAGAATTTTCCCTTTAGATTCACCAGCAATTGATAATATTGTTGTGAATAAGAGAGGTAAAATACGTCGTGCTAAACTTTACTACTTACGTAAGTTAACTGGTAAGAAAGCAAGAATTAAAGAAAGAAGAGTGGTGGGTTAAGAGAACTATCATTCAAATTCTAAAGGATATTTATAAAAAGGACTTTGCATTGCAAAGTCCTTTTTGTTTTCAATAACTTTTACTTTTCTACCTTTCTTATAAATTTTCTAATAACTTTCTAATAGTATTCTCTCGTTAGGGTACTTGTAAAGCCTCTATTTTTGTAGTGAATAATAAATAGGGATATGAAAATACTACAAAAATTAGGATTATTAATCGGGATGGGATTGGTGGGATGTCAATCTACTCCTATAGAATCAGATGTTCAGACCTATATTTTAAGAGGTGATACAGCCATTGTTTGTGATACTTCTTATTTATCAAAACATATTAAGGTGGATGTTGTCTCTTCTAAACCTTATATACGTAAAGTGATTACTGCTGGTTCTGTACAACCTATACCTACCCAATATGCTTATATAGCTCCTCCTTTTTCGGGTAGAGTAGGTCAAACCTTTTTTGCTTTAGGAGATCAGGTTGAAAAGTTAACGCCGTTATTTCAATTAGTATCTTCTGAATATACTTCAACACAAAAAGAGTTTTATCAAGCTGAGTCTGAGCGAGATTTAGCTAGAACCGAATGGAATAGAAAACAAGATTTATTACATAAGGGAGTAGCAGCTCAAAAAGAGTTAGAAGAAGCAACTAGTGCTCTTCATATAGCTGAGAAAGAGTATGACAATGCCTCTCTAGCATTACAAGTGTATCATACGCAACCTCAAAAAATGACTTTAGGAGAGCCTTTAGTTATTCGTGCTCCTATATCAGGAACCGTAATAGAAAACAATGTGGTTACTGGACAGTATTTAAGCAGTGAGTCAGAATCTGTAGCTGTTATAGCGGACTTATCTAAAGTCTGGGTTGTAGCTCAAGTGAAGGAAAAAGACATACGTTTTATTCATGAAGGAGATCGAATGAAAATTCAGATTGCAGCTTTGCCTAATGATGTGATAGAAGGAGAGGTTTTTCATATAGATGAGGCTATTGATCAAGAAACTCGTTCTATTAAAGTTTTATCTGTTTGTGATAATAAAGAGCGTATGTTAAAGTTGGGGATGTATGCCACAGTAACTTTTTTAGATAGAGAACGAGAAGCTATAGTATTACCCGAAAAATCTTTATTGCAAGAAGAGAATTATATCTATGTGTGGAAGCAAATAGCTGATAAAAGATATATTAAACAACCCATTGAAGTGGAAGTTGTAGAGAATGGATTTGCTGTTATTAATCAAGGTGTTTCTGCTGATGACACAGTAGTTATTGAAGGAGGATATTACCTAAAATAGAAATTGATAATGAAAAATAAATTCTTTTTGCACACCATACAGAAACGATGGGTTATTGCGCTACTTTTTCTTTTAATTGCAGGGTTAGGTTACTATTCGTGGAAGCAATTAGCTATTGAGGCTTATCCTGATATTGCAGATGTTACTTCACAGGTAGTAACACAAGTACCAGGATTAGCTGCAGAAGAAGTAGAACAACAAATTACAATTCCACTAGAGAGGGCGTTAAATGGACTTCCTGGTATGCATGTAATGCGTAGTAAGAGCACCTTTGGTTTATCAGTGATAACTATAGTTTTTGAAGATGGAGTTGAAGATTATTGGAGTCGACAGCGAGTATATGAGCGTATAAATCAAGTGGACTTACCCGATGGGGCTGAGCCAGAGTTAGACCCTTTAACTTCTCCTACGGGTGAAATATATAGGTATATTATTGAAAGTGATCACCACTCTTTAAGAGAGTTAACAGATTTACAGAACTGGGTAATTATTCCTCGTATTAAAGAGGTCTCTGGAGTTGCAGATGTAAGTAATTTTGGTGGGATTACTACTCAGTATCAAATAGAAATTGATCCTGATAAATTAGAGCAATATAATTTATCCTTAAGTGAAGTCGTTGAGGCTGTTGAAAAAAATAATGCTAATGTAGGTGGAAGTATGTTAGACAGAGGGGATTTAAGTTATGTGGTTCGAGGAATTGGACAGATTGTTGATTTGGAAGACTTGGGGAAGGTTGTGGTTAGTTCAGAAAAAGGAGTACCTATTTTTTTAAATGATATTGGTTCTATAAAGTATGGAAATTTAGAGCGTAAGGGCGTTTTTGGCTATACGGACCGTAAAAGAGAATATCCTGAAAGTATTGAAGGAATTGTACTATTATTAAAACATGAAAACCCATCTGTCGTTCTACGAGAAATAAAAGAAACTGTTCGGGAGTTAAACGAAGAAACACTACCTGAGGGGGTCAATATCCATGCTTTTTTAGATCGAACCGACTTGGTTGAAACCACATTAAATACGGTGTCTCGTACCTTAATAGAGGGTATAGGGTTAGTTGTTTTAGTTTTAATCTTGTTTTTAGGCAATTGGCGAGGAGCTGTTTTAGTTGCAATAACGATCCCTATCTCTTTACTTATTGCTTTTATATTGATGCATTTAACTGATATTCCTGCTAATCTGCTTTCTTTAGGGGCCATAGACTTTGGTATTATTGTTGACGGAGCTATTGTTATGATGGAAAGTATTTTAAAGAAGAGAGAAAACCATCCTAATAAGTTGCTAAAGGAAGAAACTATTGCGGAACGTGTAGTACAAGTAGGTAAACCCATTCTGTTTGCAACTTTAATTATTATCATTGCTTATCTACCATTATTTGCTTTTGAAAGAGTCGAGAAAAAGCTATTTACACCAATGGCTTTTACTGTAAGTTATGCTTTAATAGGTGCTCTTTTTGTTGCACTACTTTTAATACCAGGATTAGGATATGCTTTGTATAGAAAACCACGTAAGATTTATCGAAATAAATGGTTGGAGTATTTGACTCAGCGTTATTCTAGGGTTATTGATAAATTAGTTCATCGTCGTAAAAGAGTTTTTATTGTAATAACTGTAATTTTTAGTAGTGCTATTGGATTGACTTATATTATTGGTAAAGATTTCCTACCTACTCTAGATGAAGGATCTATTTGGTTGCAGGTGGATTTGCCTCCAGGTATTACAATACAGAAAAGTAAGGAGCTATCAGACACTTTAAGAAAGCGAACGATGAAATATCCAGAAATTACTTATGTAGCTGTACAGGCAGGTCGTAATGATGATGGAACAGATCCTTTTACTCCTTCTCACTTTGAGGTTTCCGTAGGGATAAAACCATATAAAGAGTGGTCTCGAGGTAAAAGGAAAGAAGATTTAATTGAAGAGTTAGCTGCCGAATATGCGACTCTTCCAGGATTTACTGTTGGATTTAGTCAACCCATGATTGATGGGGTTATGGATAAAATATCTGGGGCTCATAGTGAGTTAGTGGTAAAAGTGTATGGAGAGGATTTTAAAGAAACACGTCGTATAGCAGAAGAGGTGTTGCAAGTACTGCAGACTATTGACGGTGCGGTGGATTTAGCTATAGATCAAGAACCTCCACTACCTCAACTTCAGGTTATTATGGATCGAGATGCTATTGCTCGTTATGGGTTAAATGTATCCGATGTAAATGAGTTAATTGAAGTAGCTATTGGAGGTAAAGCTATTGCGCAAATTTATCAAGACGATAGAGTGTATGATATCACCTGTAAATATAAAGAAGAGGCAAGAAATACTCCGGAAAAAATAGCACGATTACTATTAACCACCTCTACAGGAACAAAAATACCTTTATCTCAAGTTGCACAAATCCGTATGAGTACGGGAGAAAGTACTATCACTAGAGAAATGAATCAACGCCATTTAACGGTGAAATTAAATCTTAGAGGGAGAGATTTATCTTCACTGTTAAATGAGGCACAAGGTAAAATTGAGCAGCAAATAAATTATGATCATGAAAAGTACCACATCAAATGGGGAGGACAATTTGAAAACCAAAATCGAGCTTATAGTCGTTTGAGTATTATTGTTCCTATGACATTAGCACTCATGTTTTTCTTACTCTATTTAACTTTTGGAAAATTTAGACAAGCAGGGGTTGTTTTAATTATTGTTCCTTTAGCTTTATTTGGAGGGATGTTAGCGTTGAATATCAGAGGTATGACTTTAAATGTTTCTTCTGCCGTAGGTTTTATCGCTCTTTTTGGAGTAGCCATACAGAATGGAGTGTTAATGATATCACATATTAATGATTTAAGAGCTCATGGAACTCCTCTTTATGAAGCTGTTACTGATGGGGCAAGACATCGCTTTAGGCCTGTTTTAATGACTGCAACTGTAGCTATGTTGGGTTTACTTCCAGCATCAATGGCAACTGGTATTGGGTCGGATGTTCAACGTCCTTTAGCTACGGTGATAGTTTATGGATTAATGTTTTCAACAGTTGTTACTCTCTTTGCTCTTCCTACGGTTTATTATTGGGTAGAGGATAAGTTTGGAGAAAAAGAAAGGATATAAGAAAATGAGAAAGTATAAATATCTCGGGATAATAATAAGTGGTCTTTTTTATTTTTTAGGCTTGATGGCACAAAATAAAGCTGATACTTTGAATTATGTTCCCCTTACTTTTGAAATGTACTTACAAGAAGTAGCTCAAAGCAACTTACAACTATTAGCAGAGAAGAAGCAGATTAATTTAGCGGAAGCTGAAGTTATAGCAGCAAAGATATTGCCAGATCCTGAGCTGAGTTTTGAAGGAGCGAATGAAACTTACAGTTTGGAGTTGTCATATCCGTTAGATATAGGAAACAAAAGGAGAGCTAGAGTACGTATGGCTCAAGGTGAAGTTGATAAAACACAACTAGAATGGGACTGTTTTTTTCAACATTTACGAGCCGAGGCTGCTTTTGCTTTTGTGGATGCACTTGTTGAGCGAGAATTACTTTTAGTAAAAGAAAGCTCTTTTCAGAATATGTATCAATTGAGTTTATCAGATAGTATTCGTTTTACATTAGGTGAGATTACAAAAAATGATGTTAGGCAATCTAAACTCGAATCGACTCTTTTACAGAATGAGCTTTATCAACAAGAGGCTGATCTTAAATCTGCTTTGGTTGTTCTTAATCAGTATATGGGTAAATCATCAGAGGATTTACATTATCCTTTAGGTAGTTGGGATTCTGTAAATGTAGATTATAAGCTATCGGAATTACTTTCTATTGCACTAGAACAACGTAAAGATCTAAAAAGTGTAGCAAAAAGCATGGAGTTAGCTCAACAAATGTTAAAGTTAATTCGTGCTGAAAGAAGATTAGATGTAGGTCTAATGATTGGTTATGAGCGAGACTGGAAGGGGCCTTTTCCGACTGGGAATTCCATAAAGGCAGGAGTTTCTATTCCTTTAAAGTTTTCTAATTTCAATAAAGGAAGCGTTAAGGCTAAGAGAATAGCTGTTGAGAGAAGTCAATATGATATAAAACAAGCTCAATTACAAGTGGAAGTGGAGGTTACACAAGGATATTATCAGTATGAAGCAGCTCAAAAAAGATTAAAGAAATATCAATCGGGTATGCTCGATGAATCTAAGAAAGTACTAGATGGTATTATTTATAAGTATCAGAGGGGTGATACCAGTATTCTAGAGGTTTTAATGGCTCAAAGGAGTTATAATGAGGTTCAAGAACATTATATTGGAGTAATGAAAGAGTATGGGTATGCATTAATTCAGTTGCAATTAATTTGTGGTATTTGGACTTTAAATTTTTAATTCACTAAAATAATATACATTTGTAAGATTAGGACAGAATAAAAGGTCCTATGCAATTCGTATTTTAGTCTAGAAGATATTAGCTCTGTCTATAGGCACAAACATGTTCGATCTAGGGCCTTTAAAATAATAGCGAACTCCAAATTGGTGTTCGCTATTATTTTAAAGGAAAGTTTTAATTGTTGTGTAAAAACATAAAATACCATATACGAGAATAGATTAAAACATATAGCTAAAAGAAACCATCATGTTTCTGTTTTTAAGTCCTAAGTTTTTAGCTCTATTTTTAGCTTTCTCTGGTAGTTTATCTAGTGTATCGCTGTTTTTCCATGTTTTTAGTAGCCCCCAATCATAAGTCACTGCTAGTTGATATTTGTTCATGAATTCAAAGCCTGCTCTTATTCCTAGTCCCATATCGAAACGTTTTAATACTCCATCATCTCCAAAAATATCTTCAGAGTAAGAGTACTTTTCTTTACTTACAGGAGCATTAATATCCGCTTTCATCTTTCCGAAAAGTCCATAAGCTAAGTAGGGACCAAAATCTCCAAATACAGCAAGCTTATCAGATACACCTACCTTATACCCTAGATGTATAGGTGCTTCTAAGAAATAAGGATTAAGTTTGAACTCTCCTAGTGATTTATAGTTCTTTTTAGCTCCTTTTTGAGTTATTAATAGACCTGTATTGATGTATAATCCTTCAGTAACATTACTTAGGTTTATTTCTGCTTTTGGTCCGATATGAAATCCTGCCTTTGATTTTAAAACGGAGGATGAGTATTCACTAACATTAAGTCCTCCACTAATTCCCCAGTTGATACTTTGTGCTTGAATAGTCGTTACGCAAGCAATTACTGCGAATAAAAAAGTCGTTATTTTTTCATTGTTTTAGTTTTATGAGCTTATCTCCTAACAAAGCTCTGTTTGCATTTACTTTGTAGAGTGTTGGAGATAATTAATTT
>JAAYSY010000221.1 GCA_012518235.1 Bacteroidales bacterium | reverse complement strand
CTCATTAGTGATAATGTTCCCCTTGATCAAAGAACTAAAATGAGCATATTAGAACTTGAGGGATCAAATATTATGAATATTTTGGCCAGAAGTGTGTTAGAGATGTATATCTTTGATGAAAATCCAGAAGACACCTCAAAAGAGAATTTAATGCGCCAAAGTATTAGTCTTATTTCTAGATTTCCTACGATTATAGCCTATGCATATAATGTATATCGACATGCTATTTCTGGTAGGTCATTACATATTAGACACCCTAGAGAAAACCTATCCCTAGCCGAGAATTTTTTATATATGCTCAAAAGAGATTATACTGAATTAGATGCTAGAACATTAGACTTATTGCTTATTTTACAAGCAGAACATGGTGGAGGTAATAACTCAACATTCTCTGTTAGAGTAACTTCATCTACTGGAACAGATACTTATTCGTCTATAGCTGCTGGTATTGGTTCTTTAAAAGGACCTCTTCATGGGGGTGCAAACATACAAGTTGTAGATATGTTTCATCATCTGCAAGAGAACATTAAAGACTGGACTAATAAAAAGGAAATCGATGATTACTTTAAGAAAATGCTTAATAAAGAAGTCTATAATAAAACAGGGTTAATTTATGGTATTGGTCATGCTGTATATACAATATCAGATCCTAGAGCATTGTTATTAAAAGAATTAGCACGCGACTTAGCAAAAGAGAAAAAAAGAGAAAAAGAATTTGCTTTCTTAGAGTTATTAGAGGAAAGAGCTATAGAAATGTTCATCAAAGTTAAAGGAGATGGAAAGACTGTATCAAGCAACGTAGACTTCTATTCTGGATTTGTCTATGAAATGATAGGTCTTCCTCAAAAAATTTACACTCCACTATTTGCGATGGCACGTATTGTAGGTTGGTGTGCACATCGTAATGAAGAACTATCATTTAAAGGAAAACGAATTATACGTCCAGCTTATATTAACTCTTTGGATACTCGAGAATATACACCATTAAAAGAAAGAATTTAAACAATTAAAAAATTAATCAACACAGCTAATCATAACACATTAGCTGTGTTATATTTTATGAAAAATGAAAAGACTTTTTACTAATCTTATTTACGCAATTCCACTAATTTTTATTTTTGGTTGTAGTACAGTTGCAGTAACTGGCAGAAAACAACTCTTACTTGTATCTAATGAAGAAGTTTTAAGTTTAAGCCAACAAAGTTTTTCTGATTATATGAAATCAGCAAAACCATCGTCTAACCAAGCAAAAACACAAATGGTTAGAAATGTAGGGCAGCGCATAGCGAAGGCTGTTGAATCCTATTTGGTATCAGAAGGTAGAGGCAGTGATGTACAAGGATTTGCATGGGAATTTCACCTTGTGCAAGACCCTAATGCAAATGCTTTTTGTATGCCAGGTGGAAAAATAGTAGTTAACGAAGGAATTCTCCCCTATACTAAAACAGAAGATGAGTTAGCAATCATTCTAGGACATGAAATAGCTCATGCTGTAGCCAAACACTCAGCTGAAAGAATGAGTCAACAAATGTTAGTTAATTATGGAGGTGTTATTCTTGATGGTGCTTTAAATATGAAGTCGCCTTTAACAAGAACCCTAGCACAACAAGTCTATGGGTTAGGTGCTCAATATGGTGTTATGCTTCCATATTCTCGTTCTAATGAAGTAGAGGCTGATCATTTAGGTCTAATTTTTGCATACATGGCAGGATATAATCCCGAAGCAGCTATCACCTTTTGGCAACGAATGAGTGCAGGAGGTCAATCTATTCCTGAATTTATGAGTACTCACCCTTCTGATCAGACTAGAATTAATAAATTAAACCAACTAATTCCTAAAGTAAAACAAAAGAATTATAAACAAATTAATGCCCCTAAGAACACACAATCTCAACCCCAAAAGCGCTCCTTCAAGTTTGAGTATTAAAAAACATATTTGCTTTAATCATTCAATTAACATGACTTTCTTATAAAAAACTATAATTGAAAGTTAGAACACATAAAAAAGGTGTTGATATTTAATGAATATCAACACCTTTTTATTTGCAATATTTTAATTAGAGCGACTCAGGAATAATAGCTTTTCTAACTATTTTGTTTTCTTCTTAGCTTCAAATTTTTTAGACGTTTTTTTCTCAGCAACCTTCTTATTAGAAGATTTTTCTTTTTTTGACATATTAGAAGTAGTAGCTTTTTTACGCCATTTCTCTACTTCTTGTTGCAATCTATTTATTTCTTCACCTTGATTCCTTATAGCTTTTAATAATGAATTTAACTCCTCATCCTCAACATCGTCTGGATATAAAGCCTCAACACGTTGTATAAAATCAGCTAGTATATTCATATAATTTGTAAATGCATCGTAAGGAGAATCATAAATACCCCGATTTACGGGAATAGGTGAACTCTTGGTAGTCATAAACCTAAAGTTATTACTGGCTTGTAAATAGTCCCAATCTTGCTTAATTCGTCTATCATTACTTAATTGAACGCGTTCTGTTAAAGCATATAGTTTACCAAAAGCCTCACGTTGCAATGCATTCCCTAACCAAGCACTTGTATCACGCTCTTCATCCACCCAAGACATAGGATATGTTACATCTAAAGAAATACTATCTTTAGCATTTTTCACTAACTCAGAGGGAGTAGCAAAAGATATTGACCTCTCTTTTGCACAATGTGGAATAGCTTTAAGAAACTCAAGAATATTAGAATCTAAAGGTTGAGCCATTCCAAATGTTGATAAGCGCATGAATAGGTTTACAACTTTCTCCTCTTTGGGTAATTGACTAATCCAATCAGTATAAGTATCTGCAAAAAGAGGATATTCACTCCAATCTGTATTATTGAATCGCAAACTGATATCATCAGACATTTTATAGTCACGAAGCAATAATTTGAGATTAGAATTTAAGGCGCAATGATAGATGTAGTGAGGACTCTTCCAACCCAATATATGTTTAGCTCCTTCTGTTAACATCCCTTTAAATCCCATATCAGCTACAAGACTTCCAATTTCGTCAGAATAAATTAAACTGGTATTACGAAATACAGACGGCTCTTCACCAAAAACTTGTTTCATTAACGCACGTTGTCTTTTTACTTCTTTCTTAAAGTAATCCGTATTTGCTAAAGAGGATAATCCATGAGAGTAAGGCTCACAAAGCAACTCACAACAACCTGTTTTATGAAGTCTTTTAATTAAGTCTATAACCGACGGGGCATGAATTTCCAACTGCTCAAAAGCAACACCAGATATTGATAGTGAAAACTTGAATTTTCCTTCAGACTCTTCTACCATTTGAAGAAGTGTCTTTAATGTAGGAATATATGATTTATTGACAACTTCATTAATTTCAGTTTCATTCATGTAATCATCATAATAGTAATGATCATTACCTATATCAAAGAAGCGGTATCGCTTCAGATGCATCATTTGATGTATTTCAAAATAAAAACAGATTGTTTTCATAGCCTTTCCTTTTATCTATATTGCAAAACTTTTTCATAAATTGATCTCACAAGAACTCCAACATCCTCCCACTTAATTTCATCTACCTCTTTTCTACCTTCCTCTTTCAAGTAATTATATAATCCAGGATAGGTACATATGGAGTAAATAGCATCAGCCATAGCATGAATATCCCAATAATCAGTCTTTATGCATTTGGATAAAATCTCTGAACAACCCGACTGCTTAGAAATAATAGTAGGTACACTACACTGCATAGCCTCTAATGGAGAAATCCCAAAAGGTTCTGAAACAGAAGGCATTACATATACATCGCTCGTCTTTAACACTTCATAAACCTGAGTTCCTTTCATAAATCCAGGAAAATGAAATCGATCAGCAATACCTCTTTCAGCGACTAAATGAATCATATCATTCATCATATCTCCACTTCCAGCCATAACAAAACGCACATTCTTAACCTTTTTCAATACTTCAGCAGCGGACTCAACAAAATACTCGGGCCCTTTTTGCATTGTAATTCGTCCTAAAAAGGTTACTATTTTGTCTTTTGTTTTAGCAGGAGCCTCTAAATCTAAAATTTCTTGAGACAAGGGTTCTACTGCATTATGAACCACAGATACTTTAGATGGATGTTGAAAGTACTTTTCAATAACTATTTGTCGAGTTAACTCACTCACGCACATAATATGATCTGCGTGGTCCATTCCATTTTTTTCCAGCCCATAAACATCTGGATTAACATTCCCCCTACTCCTATCGAAGTCTGTTGCGTGGACATGAATCACTAATGGTTTACCTGACACTTGTTTCGCATGAATTCCAGCAGAATATGTTAACCAATCATGCGAGTGAATAATATCAAAATCTTGTTGACGTGCTACAATACCAGCAACAATAGAATAATTATTTATTTCTTCGTATATATTATCTGGATAAATACCAGAAAACTCTATACAACCTAACTCATTTGTATTTACATAGTTAAAATCACCATAAATATGATGTCGTAAATCATAATATAATTGAGGGTCCATATAAGTCCCCACTTTATTATAAACCTGATCCCATGAAACATCTTTCCACACCACAGGTACACTATTCATACCTATTAACTTCAAAAAGCTTTGATCTTCATCACCCCATGGTTTAGGAATACAAAAAGTAATATCTACATCTTCTTGTTTAGACATTCCTTTAGTCAAACCGAAGCTTGCTGTACCTAATCCTCCAAGTATATGAGGAGGAAACTCCCAACCAAACATTAAAACTTTCATTTCTGTTCCTCCTTCAATTATTGATTATATGTAGATAGTATTTTTAATATTCGTAATATCTCAGCATTATTCATTGCAAATGAAATAGCTCCTCTACCCCTAAAAGGAGGATTTCCATCAAATAACTCTGAAATAGACCCAACACATGTATTAGTCATCTCATCATCAAAACCAATCAGTTGCCGTTCTAAGAATGCTAGACCACTAAGCTTATAGAGTTTCAAATAAGCTTCCATATAGAACCCCATTAACCAAGGCCATGCGGTTCCTTGATGATATACATACTTACGCTCATCTTGAGATCCCACATAACGAGGACTATAACCTACACTTTTGGGGCTTAATGAACGTAGTCCTTTAGGAGTTAACAACTCCTTCGTTGCAATATCAACTATGGATTTTTTTTGTGCTTTCTCTAAAGGCGAGTAATCTAATGCAGCAGCTATAACCATATTTGGTCTTACACTCCAATCCACTCGATCTACATCAACAAAATCATATAAATAGCCATGCTGATTCAAAAAAACAGCAATAAAAGACTCTTTTACTGAAAGAGCCCTTTCTCTTAATTGATTTGATAGTTCTGGATCTGTTTTATCGAAAAGATGAGAAGCGAAAGCCAATGCATGATGCCATAATGCATTGTGTTCCACTATATATCCAGTTCTAGGAGTAATAGGTCCATCACCATTACTAGCGTTCATCCATGTAATAGCTTTATCCTTCCCATTGGAGAAGAGCAAACCATTAGCTGCAATTGTTATATTAGGATGTTTACCTTCAATAATAAAACATAAAATATCTTTTATAAGTCCTCCATATTTTTCAATACACTGTTCTTCTGATACTTCTTTAGCATATTGTTGTAGTGCCCAGACTGCCCATAATAACACATCAGGATGATCTATTTCTTTTATTCTACTATCCAAAGGCTCACCGTTCATAAACCGATAAAGCGCCTTAGTAGCTGTTTTCATAGCACTTTCATATTCATCCACTTCATCAACTGCTAACGTTAAACCCGGTAAAGAGATGAATGTATCACGAGCCCTTGATTTAAACCAAGGATAACCTGCTAAGATATAGTGTTCTCCTTCTTGTTTATTATGTAATTGATGAGCTGAATTCTTCAAACAATTATAAAAGCTACTGCGGGGTGTACGCTGCTCTACCTGACTTGTAAACATCCGCTTTAATTGGCGGGTAGAAGCCTCAGATACACCAGCTGAAAACACGATACTTTCTCCTTTCTTAATATCCACTTCAAAATATCCAGGAGTATATAGGTCCTCTTTATAGGGTAATCCTCTATCTTGTTCTTTGGAGTACTCTACATTTTTATACCAATCGGGCTTATATAAAAAATCATTTTTTTTGTTTAACTGCATAAACAACTCAGGATACCCCTCGTACATACATGTTTTTATTCCATTCTCAACTTCCTGATATTCACGATTCGCTACTCCATTTTCATAAGTAAGTTGATGAACACTACGAAAAGCTAAAAAGGGTCTAAACCTTAATTTAGTAGGAGAATGAGCATCTAACAAAGTATATTTTATCAATATTCGATTCTCGAAATTAACAAATATTTTTTCCTTCTTTAATATGACTCCACCTACACGGTACGTTGTTGCAGGTATAGATTCACAATCAAACTCTCTAATGTATTTATGTCCTTTAGGACTCCAATTATTCCCCTCAAACTTATGCAGTCCTAGGTTAAATTCTGCACCATGTTGTATTACTGTTTCGTCTAATGACGATAACAATACGTGATTATTATCATCAATAGTTGGAATAGGTATCACTAACAACCCATGATACTTCCTTGTATTACAGTCCACTATTGTAGTGCTGTGATAGGCCCCTGATTTATTGGTCCTTAGAATCTCCCTTTGCAAAGATTCTTCCAAATTGATCATTAGTGTCTTATCAAATCGCAGATAACTCATAGAGTCGAAGTTTTAAGCATTAACAAATCCATATTTATATTAACAAATCTACTCTTTTTTTTTGACACAATAAAACTAAAAGAGGCTATATTTATAGAAATAATTATAATTTCGTAGCAAAACATTTTAAATGGAATACTTTTATTATGAAAAAAGAGGTAGAACGCATATTTTTAGCCGCTAGCATTCCTTTATTTATTCTTTTTATTCTCTATGCATTAAAAATATTAGAAATAGGTATGGACTGGGATTTTACTCGATTAGGCATTTATCCCAGATCTCAAAGAGGGGTCTTTGGCATTTTTGCACACACACTCATACATAGTAGTTTTAAGCACTTATTTGCAAACACACTCCCTTTCTTCTTTCTCTCTTGGTGTCTCTTCTTTTTTTATCGAAAAATAGCTCCTTATATTTTTTTCTTTCTTTGGGTAGTAGGTGGAATTATCACTTTTATCATTGGTAAACCAGGATGGCACGTAGGCGCCAGTGGTTTAATCTATGGATTAGCCTTTTTCTTGTTTTTCAGTGGCCTTTTACGAAAACATGTTCCTTTAATAGCTATCTCACTTCTTGTGACTTTTTTATATGGAGGTCTGGTATGGAATATGCTTCCTTTCTTCGCTAGAAGTAATACTTCATGGGAGGGACATTTAAGTGGTGCTATCGTTGGTACATTAGCTGCTTTACTCTTCAAGAATTTTGGACCACAGAAACCAGATCCATTTAAAAATGAAACTCTCCTAGAAGAAAACGAAGAACACAATACAGATCTTCATAATGCATATCTTAATTCTCTCACTCAAAAAGAGGAGTTTAAGAGTAAAACAGAAAACATAGAAGATAATGACAAAAAGAAAATAGAGCCATAAGCTCATGAGTTATTTCTTCTATTAAAAGAATCTACACCAAAGAAAATTGCTACAAGAAAATCATTACTACATAAAACAGAAAGCGGTAAAATAAATCAACATTCAAAAAAGTCTCTTTTTGAAAAAAATATATAAATT
>JAAYSY010000220.1 GCA_012518235.1 Bacteroidales bacterium | reverse complement strand
TCATCATCTTTTAGTTGTTGCTGTATAGCTCCTTTTTGATAATAATATCTCTTAACAATCTCAATACTCAGCACCTTTTTTATATCGTTACTAAAATAATCTAAGTCATGTTCTAAATTATGAACCAGCTTTTTTTCGAGGGCATCAAATGCGTCAGAAGCACCTTCTAAATAACCTTCAAATTCTGCAATCTCACGCAAATTGGCTAATACTTTTTCACTCTGCTGATCGTACTTAAAGTCTGAATCAATCACTTGCTTCTTAAATAATGAATACTCATCATCTGACAAAACAAAGCTTTCTACTGCTGGAATAGAGAGATGACGTAAACAATAATCTGTAGCAAAGTCAAACAGTTTATTTTCACTTACTAAATAATACAATATATTAGGTAGTTTTTCGGTTTTAGAAGTAATATCAGGTGTTACTCCTCCACCATCTCGTACTTCACGTCCTATTTCGGTATAAAACACAGTAGTTAGACTATCCGGAACTCGACCAGCACTACCATCTAGACTTCGATGCGAGTAATCTATAGCCTGTACACAACGTCCACTAGGAATATAATATTTTGATGTTGTTACCTTTAAATTACCTCCATAAGGAAGGCTTCTTGGCACCTGAACTAAACCTTTGCCAAAGGTACGATCTCCTATGATTACAGCTCGATCCAAATCTTGCAGTGCACCAGCTAAAATTTCCGCTGAAGACGCTGTTGAGCTATTAACTAATACAGCAATAGGAATATCAGTATCTATTGGTTCACGCAAAGTTTTATAAACTGAAGAAGCTTGTTTTATTTTACCTTTAGTTGTAACTATTGTTTTTCCCCTTGGAACAAAAAAGTTAACTATTTCTATTGCTTCATCTAATAATCCACCCCCATTACTTCTCACATCAATTACTAACGACTCTATATTATAATTAGACTTCAAGTCTAAAAAGGCTTTTTTAAACTCTTTTGATGGATTACCAGAAAAACTATTCAAGTTAATATACCCAACACCTTTATCAACAATACCATAATAAGGTACTGTAGGCAATTGAATAGACTGGCGCACTATTTTAAAATCCATCGGCTTATTTACTCCTGGACGCTCAACAGTCAAATTAAACTCAGTTCCTATCTGCCCACGTAATAATTCACTAACCTCTTGGTTATTCTTGCCTTTTAAGTCAACAGTGTCTATTTTCAATAAAATATCACCAGCTTTTAATCCAGCTTTAGCCGCTGGTGTTCCCTCATAAGGTTCTGCAATCATAGAAAGCTGACGATCCATATTATAAGATATAACAGAACCAATTCCACCATAGCTCCCTTTAACCATTTGCTCAAGTTCACTTTGATCTTCCTCAGGATAATAGACAGTATATGGGTCCAAAGAATACAACATGGCATCAATTCCCCTTCGCAACGTTACATTCGCATCTAATGTATCCACATAGAATAGGTCTAACTCCTTCACAATAGCATTAAAAATCTCCATATTTTTAGCTAGCTCAAAGTTTCGCTTATCACCTTTGTGAAAGCCCACAAAGAAGAAGATTAGAACGACAACGGAAATCGATAAAATCCATTTGGTGTATTTATTCCAGAACTGTTTCATTATTTATATGTTTTGAGATTTCTATTTCTTGTAAAATTAAACTAATATAAACTTAAGATAAAATTTTAGGTCTATATTTATCACAATTAATCCACCTTTAAGATTTTTAATGAGTATTTCACTTTCAATAAAAAAACACTTAGAATACAATTGATCAACTTATATTACATTCCATTCTCTACAAAGAGAAAAATAGACTATAAACTACTTTACATATCCTTTATTTGTATGTGTAAAATACTTATCTAACACAGCTAGAGACAATAGAAACTCTCTTTTCTCATCCTTAAATTGTTCAACATAAGCATTGGCATGTCTTATTATTTCTTCTGCTTTCTCTGGATACTTGATATAGTAATTTATTTTTTCTTCAAAGTCAGAAAAATCATCCTTAATAGAAATGTAATGGTAATCTGGAATCAGAGTACCCTCCATAAACCAAGTTTCATAATTAGGCTTACACATCACAGCAATAGAGTTAGAACCCATAATCCACCTTAAATTACTAGCCACATCATTTCCCTCTAATGCTAAAATAAATTTATAATTAAGATGGTCATAAATAGAAAGAAAATTAGTTACCCACTCTTTTGGATTTCCCGCATAAGGTTGAGTATCGCCCAAATTACACATGGGGTGGTTAAAGAATTTATTAAAAAAGTTCACTCTTTGTTGTTTAGCTAGTACTTTTCCCCTAAAAATAGCTTTATTTTTCTTATCTCGGAACGGGATTTCATCATTAACAAAAATATAATGACGGATTTTATTCAGCTTCAATAACACAGAATTTCTATTATCTCCATTAATCGGACGACTTTTAACAATTGATGGTTGAGCAGGAATAAAAGTAATATCGCCAAAACAATACTTCCATCTTAATTTAAGATCAAACCATCGTACACACTCATAGGAGTCAAAGAAGTATGTTGTACGTAAGTTTTTATTGTATTTATGACATCCAATAACTAAAGCATCTTTATCTAAACAAGAAAAACCATCTAGCTTACAATAGTAATTCACTCTTTTCATAAAATCGGAATCATCAATACTTCGTATTTGAGTTATTTTCGAATTGAGCCGAGCTCTAAAATAGCGATTAGGAATTAAATAAGATAGAAAACTCTTCACTGTATAAAGTAGCTTGTTGTTTTTTCCACTCTTAATGGGTTTTATCTGCATATTCTATTCATCTAAATAGAACAAAGATATTCAATTTTCATAACACTTTCTATTTCCAGATGTGAAATACGATAGTATAGTATACAATGCTTAACAGTCGCAATACAAAACTATGCACTTTTAGCATCTCATTTATGACATATACTCATAATTAAATGGATTGATTTTTTATTTTAATTCTAACCATATATTAAATAACTTCTTATTTTCCTCAAAAAAGAATGCTTTTTGTATTATTCTCCCCATTTATTCCTATTATGTCTTAACTTTGAAGAGTAAAAACCACCATATATTCTTGGTAATAACGTTTATAAATATGCAGGAAATAGAAACAAAAGGAAGAGAGGAAAGAATATACAAAACGACACTTATAGGCAGTCTTTTTAATTTACTACTTCTTCTTTTTAAGTTTTTAGCAGCTGTTTTTGGACATAGTGCTGCTATGTTAGCGGATGCAGTCCACTCCTTATCGGATTTCATTACAGATATTATAGTCATTATCTTTGTGCGTATATCCAATAAACCGCAAGATGAAAACCATGATTATGGACATGGAAAATATGAAACCTTAGCAACTTCTATTATTGGTATCATTTTATTTATTATTGGATTTGGTATTTTATGGAATGGTAGTAAGTCTATCTATCATTGGATAAAAGGAGAAGCTTTAGGATCACCTGGCTCATTGGCATTGATAGCTGCCTTATTATCCATATTAATTAAAGAGGTTCTATTTCGATATACAAAAAACCAAGCAGAGAGAGTAAACTCTCAAGCAGTAGAAGCCAATGCATGGCACCACCGTAGTGATGCTTTATCTTCTATTGGAACAGCGCTAGGTATTGGAGGCGCCATATTTCTAGGTGAACGATGGAGAGTCCTTGATCCAATAGCTGCTGTCGTTGTCAGTTTCTTTATTATGCATGTTGCTATTAAACTTTTAATTCCAAGTTTAGAGGAGTTGTTGGAAAAATCACTCTCAAAGGAAGTGGAACAAAAAATAAAAGATATTGCTCTATCTTTTCCTTGTGTATCTGATCCACATCAATTAAGAACCCGACAAATTGGAAGTTATTATGCTATAGAAATGCACATCGTTATGGATGGTAACTTATCTCTCTACGAAGTTCATCAAGTCACGATTGATATTGAAACAGAGCTTCGTGAAGTTTTTGGTAAACAGACACATATAGGAATACATGTTGAACCTAAGTAAATAAAAACAAAATTGAAGAACAAAAACATTTTAATAACTGGATCAAGTGGGTTTATTGGAAGCTTTCTTGTTGAAGGTGCATTAGACAAAGGATTTACAACTTGGGCTGGAGTACGAAAAACAAGCTCAAAACAATATTTACAAAACTCTTCCATTCAATTTATAGAAATAGATTTAGCATCTTATGAAGAACTAAGAAAATCACTAAAAAAACATAAGGAAACACATGGAGTTTTTGATGTTATTATACATTGTGCAGGTGTCACTCAATGCAAAAACAAAAAAGAGTTTTATCACATAAACTATGAACAAACAAAGTCTTTTATTGAAACACTTATAGAGCTAGATATGACACCTAAGCAGTTTGTCTTTATTAGCACACTAAGTGTTTTTGGGCCTATAAAAGAAGCATGTTATACACCCATAAGGGAATCCGATACCCCTCAACCCAATACTGCTTATGGATTAAGTAAACTAAAAACAGAGCAATACATTCAATCCATAGCTGATTTTCCCTATACTATATTTCGTCCTACAGGTGTTTATGGTCCTAGAGAAAAAGATTATTATATGATGGCTAAATCGATAAAAAACCATCTCGATTTTTCTGTCGGATATAAGCCACAAAAGCTGACTTTTGTGTATGTGAAAGATTTAGTAAATGCTGTTTTTTTGGCTATTAGTAAAGAAAAGACACAAAGAACTTACTTTGCAACAGACGGAAAGGTTTATACCAGCAGAACATTCTCTGACTTGATACAAAAGGAGTTAGGCATCTCATTTCTTGTGCGAATTAAATGCCCTTTATTCATTTTAAAAGTTATATCTTTGTTCGCTGAGTTCTTTTCTATGTGTTTGGGACGTAGTAGTACTTTAAATTCAGATAAGTACAAAATTATGAAACAAAGGAACTGGAAATGTGATCAAACACCTACAATAGAAGAACTAGGGTATCAACCCCAATATGATTTAAGCAAAGGAGTTAAAGAAACAATTGATTGGTATAAAAAAGAACAATGGCTATAGGTTTATTTGAAAAAGTTGAATCGAGAAGAGGATTATTTGGAGTAGAGAAAATTTCATTGATTTATGGTCTGCTTACAACTGCTCTAATCTTTATAATGTTTAATCAGCTACATGATCCTATTCAGATGTTAATAGGTAGGGCTGTTATTATGGGTGCAACCCTAATATTAATGTATCTATACAGATTAGCTCCTTGTAAAGCAACAGCGTTTATCCGTATAGGACTTCAGCTAGGTCTTCTTGCTTATTGGTATCCAGACACATTTGAATTTAACCGTATATTCCCAAACCTAGACCATATTTTTGCAACAATAGAAGAAGGAATTTTTGGATTTCAACCAGCCATAACTTTCCATCAAACCTATCCACAACTTTGGATCAGTGAGTTATTTAATATGGGATACTTTTTTTATTATCCGATGATAGCTATAGTTGCCATCTATTTTTTTATTAAAAACTTTGAGAAGTTTGATAAATTCTCCTTTGTTATAGTAACCTCATTTTTTATTTATTACCTCATTTTTATTTTTGTACCTGTTGCTGGGCCACAATTTTATTTTCCAGCTATTGGTCTTGATAATGTAGCAGAAGGTATTTTCCCTGCTATTGGAGATTATTTTAATAATAATACGGAGTTATTATCAGGCCCCTCTAATGGAGTTGGAGGGTTTTTCTATAGTCTTGTAGAGACCTCTCAACAAGTTGGCGAACGCCCAACAGCTGCATTCCCAAGTTCACATGTTGGAATATCCACCATATTAATGATTATGTGTTGGAAAGAAAACAAAAAATTATTTGCTGGTTTATTCCCTTTCTATTTCTTCCTATGTGGAGCAACTGTATACATCCAAGCACATTACTTAATCGATGTATTTGTAGGATTTGCTTCTGCTTTTGGGATATACACCTTGTCATGTAAAATACATGCTAAATGGTTTTCAATACCTGTATTTAAAATTTATGATAGAGTTGTTATGGAATATGTAAATCCCACAACAACTACTAATTCTAAGCGTAATTAATTTTTATTTGCCCGCTTACGCTCTGTTTCATCTAATAAAATCTTACGCATTCTCATATGCTTAGGAGTAACTTCCAAGTACTCATCACCATTAATATATTCTAATGCTTCCTCTAATGAGAATTGCACTGGAGGAATAAGCATAGCCTTATCATCCGATCCAGAAGCACGCATATTAGTCAACTTCTTTGATTTCGTAACATTTACCACAATGTCATTAGAGTGAGAGTTTTCTCCAACTACCTGACCGGCATAAACTTGTTCTTGTGGAAAAATAAAGAAACGACCCCTATCCTGTAATTTATCAATTGCATAAGCAAAAGCATTTCCAGATTCCATAGCAATCAAAGAACCATTTGAGCGACGAATTAAAGTTCCTTTAAAAGGTTGGTACTCTTTGAATCGATGCGCCATAATAGCTTCTCCAGCTGATGCGGTTAATACATTAGTACGTAAACCTATAATACCACGTGAAGGAATATCAAATTGAATATTCACTTGGCCTGCATTATTTTCCATTGCAGTCATTTCTCCTTTACGTTGAGTTACTAAGTCTATCATACGACTAGAAAACTCTTCAGGAACATTAATGGTTAGCTCTTCAATAGGCTCATATTTCACACCATCTATTTCTTTATAAATAACCTGGGGTTGTCCTACTTGGAGTTCATAACCTTCTCTTCGCATAGTTTCAATTAATACGGAAAGATGAAGTACACCTCTACCTGAAACTATCCACTTACCATCTTCGTTACTTTTTTCTACTCTAAGAGCTAAGTTTTTATCCAACTCTTTCATTAAGCGCTCATGAATATGACGTGAGGTTACAAATTTTCCATCTTTACCAAAAAATGGTGAGTCGTTAATACTAAAAAGCATACTCATTGTAGGCTCATCAATAGCAATAGTAGGTAAGGGTTCTGGATTTTCAAAATCACATACCGTATCTCCAATCTCAAAGTCATCAATTCCTACTAGCGCACAAATATCACCCGATGAGACTGCATCTGTTTTTACTCGGCCTAACCCTTCAAAAACATGAAGTTCTTTTATTTTAGATTTTTCAATTGTACCATCTCTCTTTGCTAAAGAAACATTCATACCCTCTCTTAATGTTCCTCGATGCACTCTTCCAACTGCGATACGTCCAATATACGATGAGTAATCTAAAGAAGTTATTAATAATTGTGGAGTACCTTCCAATTGAACTGGAGATGGGATATATTTTATTATCGCATCTAAAAGAGGAAATATATTATCTGTTTGCTCTTTCCAATCGGTACTCATCCAGCCATTCTTAGCAGAACCATAAATAACAGGGAAATCTAGCTGGTCTTCAGTAGCATCTAAGCTAAACATTAAATCAAAAACCATTTCATAAACCTCATCAGGTCTACAATTTTCCTTATCCACCTTATTTACAACAACTATGGGTTTAAGTCCAATTTCTAAAGCTTTTTGGAGTACAAAACGTGTTTGAGGCATAGGACCTTCAAAAGCGTCTACTAAAAGAAGACATCCATCAGCCATATTTAATACACGCTCAACCTCTCCACCAAAATCACTATGCCCGGGAGTATCTATAATATTTATCTTTGTGTCTTTGTAAGTAATTGAAACGTTTTTAGAAAGAATAGTAATTCCTCGCTCTCTTTCCAAGTCGTTATTGTCCAAAGTTAATCCTTCACTAACTTCATTCTCACGGAACAGATTTCCTGCTTGTAGCATTCTATCAACCACCGTAGTTTTTCCATGATCCACATGGGCGATAATTGCAATGTTTCTAATATTTTGCATTGTTCTATAATTAATTTGAGTGCAAAGTTAAGAAAAAGAGGACATAAAGTATTGATAATCATTAAAAAATAATGAAATAAAGTTGGTATATGAACTATATTCTGTATCTTTGCAACCTCAATAAAACATTATATATTTATATTAAAATCTGAAAAAGTATGTATTTAGATTCAGAAAAGAAAAAAGAAATCTTTGAGACATACGGAACGTCTAACTCTGATACTGGCTCAACTGAAGCTCAGATAGCTTTGTTTTCATACCGTATATCTCACTTAACTGAGCACATGAAGCTCAACAAAAAAGATTATAGTACAGAAAGAGCAATTACAAAACTAGTAGGTAAACGTCGTAGCTTACTTGACTACCTAAAACGCAAAGATATTGAAAGATATCGTAAAATTGTAAAAGCACTTAAACTCAGAAGGTAAATTTGCCTTTTAGTAGGGTATTTAAAAAGGCTTCTTATATAAAATGTAATATAAGGAGCCTTTTTGCTACAATAAAACCACGAAGCTTATTATCTTTGTAACTAAGTATTCCTTTTAACTAAACAAAATAATGGACACAAATAAGTTTATAGGAGAAAAAATAAAAGCTTATAGAGAGGAACAAAACCTATCTATTCAAGAACTTGCTGATAAAACCAACTTAGCTGCTGAGCAAATTGAACGTATTGAAAATAATACGGACATCCCTTCTTTAGCTCCACTCATAAAAATAGCTAAAGCATTAGGCACACGCATAGGCACTTTTTTAGACGATCAAGAAAAAGATGGTCCCGTTATTTGTAGAAAAGAGGAAGCTAAAGAAACCATCAGCTTTTCTAATAATGCAATCAATTCACGTCGCCATATGGAATATCAATCCCTTTCTCGCTCTAAAGCAAACAGGCATATGGAGCCTTTTATGATTGAGATAGAACCAACTGATAGAAATAAAGAAGATTTCATATTATCCTCTCACGAGGGAGAAGAATTTATTATAGTTGTTGAAGGCAGTATTGAAATAAGCTATGGAAAACAAACCTTTATTCTAGAAAAAGGGGATAGTATTTATTATGACTCCATAGTTCCCCACCATGTACATTCCTATAAAGGTATGTCTGCTAAAATTTTAGCTGTTGTTTATGCTCCGCTCTAATTTGTGAAGAAAAAAACAACTCAACAATTGATTAATACATAATATGCAACTATTTGAAAGAACATTAGGTGACTGGCTCGAATATTGGGCTACTAAAACTCCAGATAAAGAGTACATTATTTACTCAGATCGCAACTTACGATTTACATGGAAAACCTTTAATCAGCGTGTTGATGAAATGGCTAAAGGACTTATTGACATTGGCGTAAAAAAAGATTCTAAAGTAGGTATTTGGGCTACTAATGTTCCTGATTGGCTTACCATTTTTTATGCATGTGCTAAAATTGGAGCTGTTTGTGTAACTGTTAATACAAACTATAAACAAGCAGAATTAGAATATCTCTGCAAACACTCTGATATGCATACACT
>JAAYSY010000219.1 GCA_012518235.1 Bacteroidales bacterium | reverse complement strand
TTTCTGTAATGTTAATACTTGAGGATGTTGAAGCAAAAGAAAATTGAAACAAGAAACAAAGTGACAATAGAAGAACTATTTTCCTATTGTTTTTTTGTAAGAATCTCTTAGTCTTTTTTTCATAGTATTCTTTTTCATTAATAATTAATTGAATATTGTGTTTTTGTTTTTCACTATATGCAAATATAAAATAAAAATAACATAAATTAAATTTTAGTGTTATTTGTTGTTTTAACTTAATTAAGTTGGTTTAATTAAGTTGGTTGATATCGCAAAGTAAGTCAAATACAGTGGCTTTTTGTGGTAGTATTTCAGTAATCTTTATTTTGGCAGGTGAATAGACAGGTTTGGCATAAAATTGGATAGATAAAATGGGGTGAATTGTTAGAAAATAAGCTTTTAGATGTCTATAGAAAGCTTTAATTCTTAATGCATTTAATTTATTCGTTTTGTGTTTTCCTATGGAAAATCTCCTTTCAAATATCATAGTATGAGTGGTTTTACTTTCAATTTCTTAGTATATAAATAAGGAGTATATGAGTTTATTTATTCTAAACTTTATTTTCTTATAGCAGAAAAGTATTGATAGTCAATAAAAAAGAGTTAATTTTGTGTTTTACTTAATAATTTAGGATTCATGAAACTAGATACCCTTACAGCTATTTCCCCAATTGATGGTAGATATCGAGGAAGAACAGAAGCTTTATCAGATTATTTTTCGGAGTTTGCGTTGATAAAGTATAGAGTGCGTATTGAAATAGAGTATTTCATTGCTTTATGCGAGGCTCCTTTGCCTCAATTAATTGAGGTTGACGATGATTGTTTTGATGTGTTGCGATCTATTTATTTGGATTTTACAGAATCTGATGCTCAGCGCATTAAAGATATAGAACGAATAACCAATCATGACGTAAAAGCTGTAGAGTATTTTTTGAAAGAGAAGTTTGATGAGCATAAAGGCTTAATTCCATATAAGGAGTTTATTCATTTTGGTTTAACCTCTCAAGATATAAATAATACATCGGTTCCTTTATCTATAAAGGAGGCGTTAGAATGTGTTTATTATCCTTTGTTGACTGAATTAATTGAGAAATTAAAAATGTATGTTGATAAATGGAAAAATATTCCGATGTTAGCAAAAACACATGGACAACCAGCTTCTCCAACTCGCTTAGGAAAGGAAATTAATGTTTTTCTATATCGTATTCAAGAACAGTTGGAGTTATTGTCCTGTCTTCCTATTACTGCTAAATTTGGTGGAGCAACAGGGAATTTTAATGCACATCATGTAGCTTACCCTGAAGTTGACTGGTCTTCATTTGGTAACCGTTTTGTTGCTACTTATTTAGGCTTAGAGCGTGAACAGTATACTACTCAAATATCAAACTATGATAACATGGGAGCTTTATTTGATGGTATGCGTCGTATAAATACGATTTTAATTGACTTAAATAGAGATTTTTGGCAGTATATCTCAATGGAGTACTTTAAGCAGAAAATAAAAGAAGGAGAGGTTGGGTCTAGTGCAATGCCTCATAAAGTAAATCCAATAGATTTTGAAAACTCTGAAGGTAATTTAGGTATTGCTAATGCAATATTTGATCATTTATCTAACAAGTTACCCATTTCAAGATTGCAACGTGATTTAACTGATTCTACAGTATTAAGAAATGTAGGAGTGCCTATTGGTCATACTGTAATAGCGATAAATAGTACATTGAAGGGTTTAAGCAAGTTGTTATTGAATGAGGTAGCTATTTCTGCAGATTTAGATACTTGTTGGAGTGTAGTTGCAGAAGCTATTCAAACAATATTGCGAAGAGAGGGTTATCCGAATCCATATGAAGCGTTAAAAAGTTTAACACGTACTAATCAAATAATAGATGAAAAAGCAATTCATTCTTTTATTGATGAGTTGAATGTTGATGATAAAATAAAGCAAGAATTAAAAGCAATTACTCCACATAATTATACTGGAGTATAAATTAAAAAGTAAACCGTGAGGTTGAACAAAGAAAAATAATGAGAAATCAAGAGAATAGTGGTAAGCGTTATCAGAAGAAAACGTCCACTGCAGGCCGTGATGGCAGAAGAAGAGATGATCGTAGTAATTATGGTCGAAAAAGAGGAGGAGAGTCTCATCCACGATATCGTAAAGAGGATAAGGAGGGTGGAGATTTTAGAGATGAAGAAAGAGGAGGCAACCAAAGGGGGCGTTCTTTTTATAAAAAAGATCAAAGAAGATCTGACGAGAGGCGTCGAGGTGATAGACCTTACCGTTCAGAATCGGACAGTAATCGTTTTGAAGGGAAACCATTTGATAAATCACGTTTAAGAAAGCGACAAGAAGGTAATAAGCTCGCAAAAGGAATTAAAGGCTTAAAGAAAAAAGACGATTTAATTCGCTTGAATCGCTACTTATCTAGGGCAGGTGTTTGTTCTAGACGTGAGGCAGATGAGTTTATTGTAGCTGGAGTGGTTTCAGTTAATGGAGAGATAGTAACAGAATTGGGAACAAAGGTGAAGCCTTCTGATGTTGTTAAGTTTCATGATCAACCTGTAGGATTAGAGAAGAAAGTATATGTTCTTTTAAATAAGCCTAAAAACTGTGTGACGACTATGGATGATCCAAGAGGTCGATTAACCGTTATGGATTTAGTAAAAGGGGCATGTGATGAACGAATTTATCCTGTGGGACGTTTAGATAGAAATACAACTGGTGTTTTATTGTTGACAAATGATGGGGATTTAGCTGCACGCTTGACACATCCACGTTACGAACATCAGAAAATATATCACGTAGTAACTGACAATCCTGTGAAGGAGGAAGATATGGAGAAAATAGCTTTGGGGATAGAACTTGAAGATGGTTTTATAAAGGCTGACTCTGTTAGCTACGTGGATGAAGAAGGACCTAAAAATGTGGGTATAGAAATACATTCAGGTAAAAATCGAATAGTAAGACGTATCTTTGAATCTCTTGGATATCAAGTGGTTCGTCTAGATAGAGTGTTTTTTGCAGGATTAACAAAGAAAGGGTTGCGTAGAGGAGATTGGAGACATTTATCACCAAAGGAGGTTTCTTTTCTTCAAATGAATGCAACAGATAAATAAAATAAATATTTAATTGTTTTAATAACAGAATAGATAATATGGAAAAAATTAGTAGAACATTAAATGTTGACTTATTAAAAAGAGAGGATTTTGGAACTCTAGTTAACATTAAAGGTTGGGTTCGTACCCGTAGAGGAAGTAAGAAAATTAGCTTCGTTGCTATGAACGATGGTTCTACAATTAATAATGTCCAAGTAGTTATTAATAATGAGCAATTTGATGAGTCTTTAATAAAAAAGATCACTACAGGTGCTTGTTTAAGTGTGAACGGTAAGTTGGTGGAGTCGGCAGGATCGGGTCAACGTGTTGAAATTCAGGCTTCAGATGTTGAGATATTGGGTGTTTGTGACGATTCCTATCCTTTGCAGAAAAAAGGACACACAATGGAGTTTTTGCGCGAAATAGCTCATTTACGTCCTCGGACAAATGCATTTGGTGCCGTATTTCGTATTCGTCATCATATGGCTATTGCGATACATAAATTCTTTCATGATAAAGGATTCTACTATTTTCACTCCCCAATAATAACTTCTTCAGATTGTGAAGGTGCGGGGCAGATGTTTAAAGTAACCTCGTTAGATTTGAAAAATGTACCTTTAAATGATGAAGGTAAAGTAGAATATGAAAAAGACTTCTTTGGTAAAGAAACTCATTTAACGGTTTCTGGCCAATTAGAAGGTGAGTTAGCAGCAACTGCTTTAGGTGCTATATATACTTTTGGACCTACTTTTAGAGCTGAAAACTCAAATACTCCACGTCACTTAGCCGAGTTTTGGATGATTGAACCAGAAGTTGCCTTTAATGACAACAATGACAATATGGACCTAGCTGAGGAGTTTATTAAGTATTGTGTACAATGGGCATTAGATAATTGTAAAGAAGATCTTGAGTTTCTTAATAAGCGTATAGATAAAGGCTTAATTGAGCGACTAAAAGGTGTTTTAGATGGACCATTTAAGCGCCTAACATATACTGATGGTATTAAAATTTTGGAGAAAGCCGTAGCTGATGGGCAAGAGTTTCAATATCCTGTTTATTGGGGGGTTGATTTGGCTTCTGAGCATGAACGTTATTTAGTGGAAAAACACTTTGAGCGTCCAGTTATATTGACAGACTATCCAAAAGAAATCAAAGCATTCTATATGAAACAGAATGAAGATGGAAAAACTGTTCGAGCTATGGATGTGTTGTTCCCTAAAATTGGGGAAATTATAGGAGGATCTGAGAGAGAGTCTGATTATGATTTATTACATGAACGAATTACTGCACTAAATTTACCAATGAAAGATATGTGGTGGTACTTAGAGACAAGGAAATATGGTACTTGTCCGCATGCTGGATTTGGATTAGGTTTCGAAAGATTACTTCTTTTTGTGACTGGAATGTCAAATATTCGTGATGTGATTCCTTTTCCTAGAACTCCTCATAGTGCGGATTTCTAAAATTGGGATTTGTATTTAATTAAAAAATAGAGAAAGGGGAGTTTATCGAAACTCCCTTTTTTTGATTAATAACTCAGTATCTCTTGTTGAATTCTATTTAATGGGGTACATTATAGTCAAGAAACATCAAAACTACTTTCTATCTTTGTTTTTAGAATTAGTTTAGTTAAAAGATGATATTCAGTGCAATAAGCTGAAAAAGAGTGTAAAAGAGTTTGTTTTTATGAAGAAAAACAGTACTTTTGCAAGCCGATTATTATCTCGAATAGAGTTATTATTCACAATAATAAGCATTTACATGTTATTCCGTGATGTGAATCTTAATCATTAGCCGAGTGAATAATAGAATTAATTTAAGTAATAATAAACAAAACAATTAAAAGTGGATACTTTAAGTTATAAAACAGTTTCTGCAAATCAAACCACAGCAAATAAAGAGTGGGTTATTGTAGACGCAACCGATCAAGTTTTAGGACGCTTGTGCTCAAAGGTAGCAAAAATCTTAAGAGGAAAGTATAAACCTAATTTTACTCCTCACGTTGATTGTGGTGATAATGTAATCATCATCAATGCTGATAAAGTTAAGATGACAGGCAATAAATGGAATGATAGAGTATATTTAACTTACTCTGGTTATCCAGGTGGTCAAAAAGAAATGTCTCCTGCTCGTTTACAAGCAAAACCTAATGGAGATGATAAGCTTTTTAGAAAAGTTGTGAAAGGAATGTTGCCTAAGAATAAGTTAGGTGCACAGCTATTGGGTAATCTGTATGTATATGCTGGAGAAGATCATAAGCATGAAGCTCAAAGCCCTAAAAAAATTGATATAAACTCACTTAAATAATAGATAATGGAAGTTGTAAACGCATTAGGTAGACGTAAACGTGCAATTGCTCGTATATTCGTAACCGAAGGTACCGGAAAGATTACTATTAATAAAAAAGATTTAAACGTATATTTCCCTTCTGATATTTTACAATATGTTGTTAAACAACCTTTAATCACTGTAGAGGCTGAGGGTAAATATGACATCAACGTAAATTTAACAGGTGGAGGTTTTACAGGTCAATCACAAGCACTTCGTTTAGCAATCGCTCGTGCTCTTGTAAAAATCAACCCAGAAGATAAAGCTGCTCTTCGTGCAGATGGATTTATGACTCGTGATTCTCGTTCTGTTGAACGTAAAAAGCCAGGTCAACCAAAAGCACGCAAGAAATTCCAATTCAGCAAACGTTAAGAAATGTTTTGCTATTTGGATGTACCGTTTAGTATCTAAACTTCCAAGACTTCTTTAGCTATATTAATGTATATAAGTAATATGGAAAAAGAACTACTTGGTGGTTGGTTTAGAGCAAACAAAAAAGAAAGTAAACGATTAATTAAAACAAAAAAATGTCAAGAATTACATTTGATCAATTATTAGAAGCAGGTTCACATTTTGGACACTTAAGAAGAAAATGGAATCCTGCTATGGCTCCTTATATTTTTATGGAGCGCAATGGTATTCATATCATAGACTTACACAAAACAGCTGCAAAAGTTGATGAGGCTGCTGAAGCATTAAAGCAAATCGCTAAATCAGGAAAGAAAATCCTTTTTGTTGCTACAAAAAAACAAGCAAAACAAATTGTTGCAGATAAAGCAGAATCTGTAAATATGCCATATGTTGTAGAGCGTTGGCCTGGAGGTATGTTAACAAACTTTCCTACAATACGTAAGGCTGTAAAGAAAATGTCTACAATTGACCGTCTAACAAGTGATGGTACGTATGATAACTTATCAAAGAGAGAGAAACTTCAAATAGAAAGACAACGTGCAAAATTAGAAAAGAACTTAGGTTCAATTTCTGATTTAACTCGTTTACCAGCTGCTCTTTTCGTTGTTGACGTAATGAAAGAATATATTGCAGTTCGTGAAGCAAATCGTTTAGGTATTCCAATTTTTGCAATGGTTGATACTAATTCTGATCCTAAAGATATAGATTTTGTTATCCCAGCAAATGACGATGCATCAAAATCTATTGATTTGATTGTTGATGTGTGTTGTGCTGCTATTCAAGAAGGTTTGACTGAGCGTCAAGCTGAAAAAGTAGATATGGAAGCTGCTGGAGAAGGTGCAAAAGGAAAGAAAAAAGCTACTAAAGCTAGAGTAGAGAAAGTAGAAGCTCCTAAAGAAGAAGATAAGGCTGAAGTTCAGAAAGAGGACGAACAAGAAGCTTAAAAATATATTAGCCAATAGTTAAGAATAAGAGCAGAATGATGGTTATTAAACTTTGCATTTTACTCTATTCTTAATTGTTGGCTTTCCTCATTAAATTGTTAAACCAATTAAAATAGAAGATATTATGGCTGTATCAATGGCAGATATTAAGCACTTACGCAAAATGACGGGTGCAGGAATGATGGATTGTAAAAATGCATTGGCGGAATCTGAAGGAGATTTTGATAAAGCAATTGAAATCATTCGTAAAAAAGGACAAGCTGTTGCAGCAAAACGTTCTGATCGTGATGCATCAGAAGGTTGTGTAGCGGCTAAGTCTACAGGAAAAAAAGCAGCAATGATTGCATTAAAATGCGAGACTGACTTTGTTGCAAAGAATGAAGATTTTATAGCTTTAACAGAAGAAATTCTAGATTTGGCTATAGCAAATGATTCAGCAGCTTTGGAAAATGTTGAGGCATTAAAATTAGGTGATATAACAGTAGCTGATGCTGTTACTGAGCGTAGTGGTGTAACTGGTGAAAAAATGGAACTTGATGGGTATAATGTTGTAGAGGGTGAGTCAACAGCTGTATATATTCATATGGGTAATAAACTAGGTGCTATTGTTGCTTTTAATCAAGAAGTAGACGAAGAAGTTGGACATGAAGTTGCTATGCAGATTGCAGCTATGAATCCTATTGCTGTTGATCCTGAGCGCGTACCAGCGAATGTTCTTGAACAAGAAAAACAAGTTGCAGCTGATAAAGCTCGCGAAGAGGGAAAACCTGAAAACTTAATTGAGCGTATTGCCGAAGGTCGTATTAATAAATTTTATAGTGAAGTGTGTTTGCTTAAACAAGCATATGTTAAAGACACTAGTATGACAATTGCTCAGTTTTTAGATAAACAAAGCAAAGGTCTTACTGTTACTGATTTTAAGCGTTTCTCTTTAGATCAAGAGTAAGTAATCGTAAAGATTCAAAGTATATATGAAAGGGGTATTCAATTCAATATTGAGTACCCTTTTTCTATTTAATGATTTTGAGAGTGTAAAGTTTATGTATTTTATTTGTTGAGTTTTTTAACAACTTACTTTATTGATAAGTTGTTATACCGAGCTTTTATTTATCCGTAGATAACCCTTGATGATTATTAAAATAGAATGTATTTTTGATGGAGGTATAGCAGATAATTATTAGTAAAATAAGTTTCAATGGGAGAAGCAATTATTATAACAATAGTTTTAGGTGGTATATTCATAGTTGTTCTTTATATATTACAGAACACTATAAGGAAGAAAGATATCGAAAATAAAGAGGAGCGAGAAGAGCTCAAAGAAAGAAATAATACACTTCAAAATGATCAAACTATATTAATTAAACAGAAGGAGGTCTTAATTAGGGATAATGCTGAACTAAGGGCTCAATTAGACGCTAAGGAGGAGTTGCTTTCATCACAACAACGGGAGTTACAAGAGATGAGAGAAAAGTTGAATAAAGATTTTCAAGTATTGGCTAATCAAATACTTGAAGAAAAAACAGAGCGTTTTACCTCAATGAATAAACTCAATATGGAGGCTATTCTTAAACCTTTGAGTGAAAGACTAGGTGAGTTTAAGGTCAAGGTTGAAGAAACTTATGATAAAGAGTCTAAACAAAGATTTTCATTAGAAGAACGTATAAAAGAGCTTGTAGCATTAAATAGCCAAATTAGTGAAGATGCCAACAATTTAACTAAGGCTCTTAAGGGGGAAAGTAAAATTCAAGGAAACTGGGGAGAAATGATTCTTGAAACTATTTTAGAGAAGTCTGGATTGAAAAAAGGAGTGGAATATCATGTACAAGAGTTTATAAAAGATGAAAATGGTAATCCCGTACGCAACGAACAAGAGCAACGTTTGCAACCTGATGTGATAATAGAGTATCCTGGAGATCGGAAAGTAATAGTTGATTCTAAAGTTTCGTTAAATGCTTATGTTAGATATGTTGAATCAGAAACTGAGGAAGAGAGAATTAAAGCTGAAAAAGACCTGCTTATCTCTATTAGACAACACATTGATGAGTTAAGTAATAAAGGGTATCAAGATTATCTTGATACAGTTGATTTTGTGATGATGTTTATACCTAATGAGCCTGCTTATATTCTGGCTATGAAATTAGATTCAAATTTGTGGGATTATGCTTATAAAAGGCGCATATTGATAATTAATCCAACGAATTTAATTGCTTCTTTACGTGTTGTTGCTGATTTATGGAAGCGTGAAGCTCAAAGTCAAAATGCTCAAGATATAGCCAATAGGGGTGCTTTATTATATGATAAGTTTGCTGGTTTTGTAGAAACTCTTGAAGATATTGGAGACTCTTTAGAGAAAACACAAAAAGCTTACGATAAAGCATACTCCCAATTATCCGAAGGAAGAGGTAATTTACTTCGTCAAGCAGAAATGTTAAAAGAGCTTGGTGTTAAACCTCAGAAGGTCCTACCAAAAGGAGAAGAGTAGTTTTTAAAACCATTCACTATTCCCAAAATCCTTCTTTGGAAATTAGTGAATGCCTATTAAACTTAGGGTGTTATTTAATTTTATTACTACCCCTTAGGTTTGGTTTGAGTATATCCTTCTTTTTTCAAAAGATCAACAATACGCTCTCTAAACTCACCCTGAATAATAATTTCACCATCTTTAGATGAGCCCCCTACACCACATTTGCTTTTAAGCATTTTTTCTAGTCCCTTAAGGTCATCTTTAGTACCTACAAAGTCTGTGATAAGAGTTACTACCTTACCACCGCGATTCTTCCTATCTATTTGAACTCTTAGTTTTTGTTGTTGAGGTGGAAGAGTATTCGGTTCCTCCTCTTGCTCCACAGTATAGTCAAAATCGGGATTTGTTGAGTAAACAACATTTAATCGATCCTTCCAGTCTTGTTTTTTCATAATTAGTTCTCTATTATCCATTCAAACATACGTTTTTTTATCCAAAAATGAATAATTCTATCCAGTGTAATCCAAAAGCTTTTTATAAAAAGTTCCGAACTATTGATAAAAAAAGTGTAATTTTACAATCTAAAGAGATATAAAAAGATTATGACTAGTCAAAGTGAACAGCCAAAGAAGGTAAAAGTACCAGAACCCACACTACGTAGGTTACCTTGGTATCTTTCTAATGTCCGCTTACTTAATAAAAAAGGAGTAGAATACGTATCGTCTACGCAGATATCAAAACAAATTAATATAGATGCTTCAAAAGTAGCTAAAGATCTATCTTATGTTAATATTGCAGGACGTACACGCGTTGGATATCATGCTGAGACTATGATTCGAGTTCTAGAGGAGTTCTTAGGGTTCTCTACGGAACACAAAGCTTTTTTATTTGGTGTAGGAAGTCTAGGAGGTGCTTTATTAAGTGATTCTGGATTAAACCAGTTTGGATTGAAGATTGTAGGTGCTTTTGATGTTGATCCAGCAAAAGTAGGTACAACCATTAATGATATTCCAATATATCATACCGACGAGTTTGAAGAGCGTATGAAGCAAGCTAAAGTAAATATTGGTGTTTTAACAGTACCTATTGAGATTGCTCAAGATATTACCGATCGGATTGTAGGTGGTGGCATTCAAGCATTATGGAACTTTACTCCTGTTCGTATTCGTGTTCCCGAAGATATCGTTGTTCAGAACACCTCTTTATATGCCCATTTAGCGGTGATGTTTAACCGTTTGGGTTTTAATGAAAAGTAAAAATGAAGATAATTGCTGTTGGTATGAATTATGCTCTTCATCGGGAAGAGCTTAAAGATAAAAGTACTTGGAGCGATCCAGTGATTTTTATGAAGCCAGAGTCAGCTTTATTAAAGGGAGGAAACCCCTTTTTTATACCTTCGTTTGCTAATGAGTTTCATTATGAAACGGAGTTAGTTGTGCGAATCAATAGACTAGGGAAAAATATCCCTGCTCGTTTTGCTTCACGTTATTACGACGAGATAACCATAGGTATAGATTTAACGGCTAGAGATTTACAGGCTAGTTATAGAAAGCAAGGATTACCTTGGGAATTATCTAAAGGATTTGATGGGTCGGCTGTGATTGGAGATTTTGTTTCTGTAGGGAATTATAAAAGCATTCAAGAATTAAATTTCTCATTATGCAATGAGGGAAATGTTTTGCAAAAAGGATACACAGGAGACATGCTGTTTACTGTTGATGAAATTATTGCCTATGTCAGTCAATTTATGACTTTAAAGATAGGAGATTTATTATATACAGGTACTCCAAAAGGAGTTGGTCCTGTAGCTATAGGACAAGAACTTGAAGGGTTTCTAGAAGATAAAAAGCTACTTCATTTACCTATTCGTTAAACTTCTTTTATAAAAGAATACTTATGAAAATTCGTGTAGGTTTTGGTTTCGATGTTCATCGTTTTTCTGAAGAAAGAGAGTTGTGGTTAGGTGGTATTAAATTAGATTATCCACTGGGTTTAGCTGGACATTCAGATGCCGATGTATTAATTCACGTTATTTGTGATGCCTTATTAGGGGCTGCAAATTTACGTGATATAGGGTATCAATTTCCAGACACTTCTGATGAATATAAAGATGTTGATAGTAAAGTGCTGTTGCATCGAGTGATGGAGTTACTAAGAGAAGAAGGATACTCATTAGGTAATATAGATGCTACAATATGTGCGGAACAACCTAAATTAAATCCTCATATTCCAGCAATGAAAGAAACTTTAGCCAAAGTTATGCAGGTTGCTGTTGAAGATATTTCAATAAAAGCAACCACTACAGAAAAGCTGGGATTTGTAGGTAGAGAAGAAGGAATATCTGCTTATGCAACTGTTTTGATACAGAAGAAAGAAAATTAAGAGGTTATATTAATTCTTAGATTTATAAAAATGAAAAACACAATTGCTAAATCTTTTTTGCTATTGTGCTGCTGTTTGAGTTTCTATTGCTCACTAAATGCACAAGAGCATCCATTAACATTTAATGAAAAAGGACAGTTTAAGATTGTACAGTTTACCGATGTACACTTTAAATTAGGAAATCCAGCGTCAGATGTTGCTATAGAGCGTATACAAGAGGTTTTAGATAAAGAAAAACCAGAGTTGGTTATTTTTACAGGCGATGTTATTTACTCGTCACCTGCCGATGAATCTATGCAATTCATTTTGAATTTAGTTTCTTCTCGTAAAATTCCTTTTGCTGTAACTTTTGGAAATCACGATGATGAGCAAGGGTTTTCACGTCAACAGTTATACGATTTAATACGTACTATTCCTTATAATTTGTTGCCTGAACAGAAAAAACCAGGTGTATTTGATTATGCTTTGGAAATCTATTCTCAACAAAATAAAGAATTATCCTCAATACTTTATTGTATGGACTCTAACTCTTATTCTTCGGTAGAGGGGGTGGATGGTTATGCTTGGTTTGAGTTTGATCAGATTGATTGGTATAGAAAACAATCAATGAAGTATACCGAGAAAAACAAAGGAGTACCACTTCCTGGGTTGGCTTTTTTTCATATTCCTTTACCAGAATATCAAGAAGCAATAACTTCATTGACTACTCCATTAAAGGGGACTCGCTTAGAATATATTTGTAGTCCGCAACTAAATAGTGGAATGTTTACTGCAATGCGTCAATGTGGTGATGTTATGGGAACATTTGTGGGACACGATCATGATAATGATTTTGCAGTGATGTGGCACGATATACTATTAGCTTATGGACGCTTTACGGGTGGAAACACAGAGTATAATAATTTACCCAATGGCGCTAGAGTAATTCAGTTAGTAGAGGGTCAAAGAGAGTTTACAACTTGGATACGTTTAGCGGATGATGAAATCATCGATAAAGCAACTTATCCAGATAGTTTTGTGAAAAAACCATTTACTCCTAACTAAAAAGATTATCGAATGTTATACTATTAGAGGACGTTTGTTATATACGTCCTCTTTTGTTTTGATTAAATTTGTGGAAAAATAAGTCTCAAATATTTATGAGATACTTATGGCTGTTGAAAACTAGAAATATAGTATCTTAGGATTAAATAGCTGTATAATTCAACACTGTATCGAGCGTGATGTGAGGCGGGTATATCATAACATAGATGGGTCTAGGTCAAAGGATTTATTTGACTAGGTCATCCAACTCACTTGCCCTAGTCCATATAAAACATGTAAAATAACCTAGCTCGTTGTTCTTTAATTCAAACAACAGGAGTACATCGCGTGTTATTCTAAAATGAGATTGAGTTATAGTATAGGCTAAAAATAGTACTTTGTTGTTGATTTAGGTACTACTATTCATGAAGAGAATTTTATTAGATGAAAAAGATGAAAGAAAAAGACAAAAGAGTATTAGTAGGAGTAAGCGGGGGGATTGATAGTACAGCAGCTTGCTTAATGTTGCAAGAACAAGGATATGAAGTTATAGGTTTAACTCTACAGGTTTGGGGAGAGGCTCCGGCTGAAGCTCCTGAAATGGCAAAGAAGTTAGGTATAGAACATTACATTGTAGATGAAAGAGATGTCTTCCAAAAAACTGTAATAGCTAGTTTTGTTGAGGAGTACATGTCTGGAAAAACACCCAACCCATGTGTAATGTGTAATCCTTTATTTAAGTTTAGAGTTCTAAAAGAATGGGCCGATAAGTTGGGCTGCCAATGGATAGCTACAGGTCATTATATTAAACTTGAAGAGGTTAAAGGAAAGTACTATTTAGAAATAGGAGAGGATGAACAAAAAGATCAATCTTACTTTCTATGGCGTTTAGATCAAGAGGTTTTACAACGAACACTTTTCCCTTTAGCTTCATTTCATAAAACTGAAGTAAGAAAGTACTTACAGACTCATGGATTTGAAAAAAAATCCAAGGGGGGTGAAAGTATGGAAGTTTGTTTTATTAAATCAGATTATAGAGAATTCTTAAAAGAACAGAGACCAGATTTAGATAAGGTTGTTGGAACAGGTCTGTTTGTTAATAAATCGGGAGAGCAACTAGGTGAGCATAAAGGCTTTCCATACTATACTATTGGACAGCGTAAAGGGTTGGGTATAGCTTTAGGAGAACCTGCTTATGTATTAAAGTTAAATCCAGAAAAAAACACCGTTATGCTAGGTAGTCAAGAAGATTTGATAACTTCTTATATGATAACGGAGCTACCTAAGGTGGTAGATAGAGAAGAGTTTTTAAACTGTAAGAATTTATCGGTTCGGATTAGGTATCGAAGTAAGCCTATTCCCTGCAGTGTGTTTTTTTTAGAAGATGATAGGTTGTTAGTTCATTTTAAAACTCCTGCATCAGCAGTTACACCTGGTCAATCAGCTGTTTTTTATGATGGGAAAAGAGTGATAGGCGGAGCAGTAATAGATTTTCAAAAAGGAGTTCACTGGATTGTTGAACAGTTAATATCGCAAGGTAAAATAAGTATATAAATATTGATAATAAGATAAAAGAGAGATTAATGAGAAAAAGAGTGAATTTACTAATTCTAGTATTATTCGCCACAATAGTAGCTGTGGCTAATCCAAGTTATAAATATCGCATTTCTTTAACCGATAAAAATGAAACAACCCATTCTTTGAAAAAACCTAAGAAGTTTTTATCTAAAAAGGCTATTGATAGAAGGAAAAAGCAAAATATACCCATTGATTCTACCGATTTACCTGTTTGTGATAGTTATATAAGAGCTATAGAAAAGGTGGG
>JAAYSY010000218.1 GCA_012518235.1 Bacteroidales bacterium | reverse complement strand
TTCGGTATTCCGACTGAGGGGATAGATCATCTAATTCCATTGGACTGGAACAAGAAAGTGATGGTGGAACACTATGATTAAGTTTGAATTAAATCGTAAAGGTGTAGCTGATTTGATGAAGTCTAAAAACATGCAAGAAGTGTTAAAAAAACATGCGACTAATATTAAAAATAAAAGTGGTAGTGGTTATGAACAAGATTTGCATGTCGGAAAAAACCGTGCGAACGCTAGAGTTTGGGCAAGTAGTGAACAAGCAGTAAGAGACACATATAAAAATAACACGCTATTAAAGTCGGTGAAGTAAATGATCGAGATTATTGTATTAAATCACTTGAGCAGTAAATTAACAGAAGTTGTTGACATTGAAAAGCCAAGCGCACAAACGGGATCTTATGTCGTATTCGAAAAAACATCAAGCAGTAAAAGCAACCATCTAAAATCAGCAACATTTGCTTTTCAGTCCTATGGAAAATCGCTATATGAAGCAGCAGAATTAAACGAAAGAGTAAAAAACGCAGTCGAAAGTTTAATCGAACTCGATGAAATAAGAGGGGTTACCCTTAACAGTGATTATAATTTTACGGATACAACAACAAAAGAATACCGTTACCAAGCGGTGTTCGACATTAAACATTATTAGGAGGTTATAAAAATGAGTAAAGTAGAAAATGTTTCAACAGCCAAACCGAAAGTTGGTGGAGCAGTATATTCTGCACCACTAGGAACAACGTTACCAGTAGATGCGGCAACTGAACTAGATGCGGATTTTAAAAGTTTAGGGTACATCTCAGAAGATGGATTGACTAATGCTAACAGTCCTGAAAGTGAGACAATTAAAGCATGGGGCGGTGACACAGTTGGGACCGTTCAAACGTCTAAAGATGATACGTTTACCTATACTTTAATCGAAGCGTTGAATGTGGATGTGTTAAAAGAAGTTTATGGTCAAGATAACGTCACGGGAACGCTCGACACAGGAATCACTATCAAAGCTAACTCTAAAGAGTTAGAAGAACACTCACTTGTAATCGATATGATTTTAAAAGGTGGCAATTTAAAACGAATTGTTATTCCTTGCGGTAAAGTATCAGAAATTGGTGAGATCAATTATGCTGATGCTGATGCAATTGGCTATGAAACAACTGTACAAGCGTTACCTGACGAGCAAGGAAACACACACTACGAATATATTCAAAAACCAACGCCATAGGGGGATAAACAATGATTAAAGGTAAAACGAAATCGGGATTTGAATATGAAATCCTAGAAGAAAATTTAAATAACTACGAGCTAGTCGAAGTTTTAGGAGAACTTGAGGAAAATCCTTTATTGATTGCTAGAGTTGTAAATTTACTATTAGGAAAAGAGCAGGCAGACCGATTAAAAAACCACCTTAGAACAGAAAACGGTACTGTTCCAACGGATAAGATGTCCGAAGAAATCATGGAGATTTTCAACAGTCAAAACGAAACAAAAAACTCCTAATCCTTGCCAGGATGATTAATTTAGACGAGGACGCATTAATTTGCGACCTTGCTGAAACATATCGAATATACGATTATAAACAGCTACCTCCAACAAGGGTGGCTGTTTTTTCTTTAGGTTTAAGAGACGATTCGAGAATAAAAATGAAACTTAGCGGTCATTTAGTACCGCTAGATACTCTATTGTTGGCTGGTATATCAGATAGACTTAGCACGCTTATTTGGTTCCAGACTGAAGATGGTCAAAAGGGCACGAATAGACCAAATATGCTAGTTGATCTATTAACCGGAAATAAGCAAGAAAACAAAAAAGATGTAATCGTGTTTGATTCTGGCGAGGACTTTATGGAAATGAGAAAACGACTGGTTGGGGGTGAGTAAATGGCAACTGAACTAGGGAAAGCATATGTGCAGATTATGCCATCGGCTAAGGGCATTAGTGGATCTATACAAAAAAACTTGAACCCAGAAGCGACTAAAGCTGGAAAGGTAGCAGGAAAAAACATTGCATCTGAAATATCTAACTCTTTAAGTAAAACAGGTAAAAACCTAACTAAATATATCACTGCACCAGCAATAGCAGCTGCAACTGCAGTAGGTGGAATTGTTACTTCGCTTGGTTGGGGTAGACTAACGGGTTTAGATTCAGCAAGAGCAAAATTACAAGGTTTAGGTTATGATGCCAAATCAGTCGATAGAATAACGAAATTAGTTAGCGATTCGATCCAAGGAACAGTAACAACGATGGCTGAGGGTGTATCAATAGCAGCCGGTGGTTTAGCTGCAGGAGTAAAAGAAGGTGCTGAACTGGAAAGATACATCAAATTGGTTGGTGATGCGGC
>JAAYSY010000217.1 GCA_012518235.1 Bacteroidales bacterium | reverse complement strand
AATATAGTAGTTGTAAATGCCCTAGTGAAAAACATTTCTATAATAAAATAAGAGGATTAAGAGTTTAGATGTAAGAATAGAAAGTTCGTTTAATAGAATATCAAAGTAAGTTTGAGAAGGCAACTGATGAAGTGGGGTGATAAAATGATGATCTAAACTTGTTCATTGAGATAGGAGAATGAGGGAGATTAAGCTATATGAAAAAGATTACAATCTCAAAAAACAAATAGCTAACCCAGTAAGAAAAATAAAAAAGATTATTACAGTCCATTGGTTGGGATAAGCAAACAGAAATATTACGAGGTGAATTTAATATCTATTATTGAGTGTTATTATGCATAAAGAGATAGATTATAATACCCAATTTTGATACGTGTAATTGTTATTTGTATTTGTAAATTATTCTAGATGTTATCAATCCAGTAGACCTCTTTTAATCGATTGAAAATAAATGCAGATCTATCTTTTGTCACCTGTGTTGTAGAAAATGATTTAATTCATTTTTATTTTTGAATGATAAAGTATCAGTTACTTACTAAGCAGAATAGATTTGACTTTGTTAACAGGAAATAGCGGGTAGAATATAAAAAAGTCCAAGCACGATTCGTGTGTTTGGACTCAATATCTATCTAGTAAGGATTTAATTTGCTTATAGGTGGCTCTAAAAAGTCACTCTAAAAACAGCAATCAACTATTATTCGGTAATACGTTTATTAATTATAATGTAAGCAATTAAACCAAGCACTATTAATGCTCCTGAACTCATAAATAATGTATTGTTATTTACATTACCTGTAAAAGCACAGACAATAAGAATAATCACTCCGATAAGAATTAACAATAACCCTAAATTTTTTACTAAGCCTTTCATGTGTATGTAGTTTTTTGGATATTACTTATATGTATTTCTTCAATTAGACAAATTAACGCATAAAATTTCAAGAAGTGAAATTTTTAAGGCTAAAAAAAAGAACAAATTAACTATAAATAGTAATTATATTCTTATGTGATTTTTAATCTTTTATATTTTTAAATACCTTTCTCAAAACATCTTGAATCACAGCCAGTTCTTTGTTATCAATTCCAGCCAATGCTTCTTTAAGTGTTTGACTTGATATATCTCTGATTTTATTTTCTAATGCTCTACCCGTTTTCGTGAGATGAATTAAATTAATTCTCCTATCACTTTCTTGAGAAATTCTAACAACAAGGTGTAGTTTTTCCATGTTGTCTAGAAGTCGAGTCATACTTGGCTTGTCTCTAAATGTAGCATTACATAATTCTTGTTGGGTTACCCCATCTTTTTCCCAAAGATAGATTAAAACAGTCCACTGTTCAGGTGTGATGTCTAAACCGTTGCTTCTGAAGTTTCTATGAAGTTGCCGATTAATGGCAGCAGAGACACGCCCATTCAGAATGGCAAATATTAATTGAATATCTAGATCGAATTGTTCTATCATGAATTATTGTTTATGCAACTGTGAATATTGATTACAAATATAATGGTTATAAAGGAAATAACCACAGAAAAATAAGGCTAAATATTTGTTGATAAAGATTAAAGCTGTAACTTTGCAGTCGAAATTATATATAATATAAATTATTTTAATTATTTGTAAGTATGAACCAATACGAAACCGTTTTCATTTTAACTCCCGTTTTGTCTGATGCACAGATGAAGGAAACGGTAGACAAGTTCAAAGGTATTCTCACAAACGCAGGTGCGGAGATTATCAACGAAGAGAACTGGGGCCTAAAAAAATTGGCTTATCCAATTCAGAAAAAGTCTACTGGCTTTTACCAATTATTAGAGTTTAAAGCTGATCCTTCAGTGATTGATTCACTGGAAGTTAACTTTCGTCGCGAAGAAAGAGTCATTCGCTTTTT
>JAAYSY010000037.1 GCA_012518235.1 Bacteroidales bacterium | reverse complement strand
TTTAATTGTTAAAATTGAAGATGAGAGAGTTGAAAATCTTAATTCATGTTATAAAACATGCGATTAAGATTGCTTTATTTGGAGGAGTGAGTTGAAACACCTACCTTTGAATTGTGTTTTTCATAGTATTAGATTTAAGGTTAACGAAAGATTGGAGCAAAGCGTTGCTCCAATTTTTATTTTAAATGGTTTTTAACCTCCCATATTCATTCCATACACTTTCTGAGCTTAATATCGAATAGTATAAATTCATTCCACAATGTATTGTAAGATGTAATTTATAGATCAAACTTATACTAGAAGTGGGGGAGTTATTAAAAAGAATGATGGAGTATCTAGTTTCCTAATTTATTATGGCAAGTAAAAGCGATGTTACACCAGAATGAATATCTAAAACATATCGTTTTAGAAACTCAAAGAACCATTATAGTTCTTCATATTATTCTGCACATAGAACCCATCTACTATTTTAGGTTAAGATATAGTTCTTTATACTCCATCATTCCATGAGTTTTAATTCTATTGAGGCTTGCGAACTCATTGTGTCGCACATTTTGCATACTCAAAATTATATTTAATGCATCGCATAGCGTTTATGCCAGGGTACTGCCAACAATTCCTAATAGAGCAGTTCCAAAGAATAAAAACAAAAGAAGGATTATAGCCCAAATTATTAAATTTGCTTTTGCAAAGTTCGATTTGCTTACAGGCGTTGAGCTACTAAAAGCCCATACAAATAACATAACAACATTAACTAAAGGAATGGCTAAAATAATAAAAGTAATAATCCAGTCGCCTACACTAATAATAGCTCTGTTTTTCATTTCATACTCTTCCATAGGGACTTGTTCAAAAGGTTGTGGTTGTTCCATATTATATTATAATTAAGTTAATTATTGATGTAATAGTACAAAATATATTTATTGCATACAATAAAATCCTTCGTTAGTTTCTTTTATTAGGTTTTAGGACTATTAAAGTGATGTTTTTGTAATCAAAGTTTTTTTAATTACAGTAGGGTAGATTGTCTGTAATCTGTGCCGATGAATTTTTAAGAAGATGCCTAGGGCTAGTAATAAGATAAGATTTTACAAAAATCTGTTAGAGGATAAACTAAAACTGTTAAAAAAGAGATTTGAATAACCTATATTCTTAATCTATGTTATAAAACATGCGTTTAAGATTGCTTTATTTGGAAGAGTAGGTTGAAACGCTTACATTTGTAATGTGTTTTTCATAGTATTAGATTTAAGGTTAACAAAAGATTGGAGCAAAGCGTTGCTCCAATTTTTATTTTAAATAGTTTCTAACCTCCTATTCTAGTCTTCTAACCTCCTATTTGTACCTTTTATTACCGTGTTCTTTCTATTTACTTCCAGTAACACACTCTCTTATTTATATTATTGTCCCATTATAATACAATCCATTGCTTATATTATTGTCCACTTATACAATCTCTTACTCATACTCTTTTTACGATGGATAATTTATTGGGCAGTACCTCAATATAAATCACTCTATAGTAGTGGTTACTATCACGGGTGATGCTAAAAAATCCTCGTGCTGAAGGTAACTTTTATGATTCAAACTTTACAATAAGAGAATCAGTTGAATTGAGTTTTAATAATATATTCTTTAGGGAATTAAATATTGTTTGAGAACTTTTATTAACCTCAATAAAATAAGTGCTGTTTATAGGATTCGCTCGTCTTAATTGAGTAGGATGGGTCGTAATTTCAATTTCTCTTTTAAGTTCAGTCTGTAAAAACATCTTAGGATTTTCCTCAAAAAGTATTCTTATTACATTGGTGTACATATCAACAAAAGTATTGGTCGTAAAAACCTCATCTCGGAACGAGTAATATTCTAACTTCCTACCTGTAGGATCTGGCGAGTCAAATAAATTATATTCTCCTTCATCGAAAGTATCGTTTATGGAAATTGATGGATACTCCCAAATAATCATAAACCGATTGATTAGCTCTTTGTATCTTTCATGATACTTAAACTCATTCCATTCATCAATTCTTTTCAAGAAGGAGTTAATTCGCAAATTGCTATACTTATAACCTTGTTCTCCCTGATTTTTATTCATGTTTTTCTTTTCATAAAAAGATTTATTACCTAACTCTCCGTTATTACCAGACAAAGTTAGATTGGCAATGGTGTGCAGGTAGATAGTTTGAAAATGTTGGTATTCTTGCAATGGCAAATCTTTTTTCCATTGTAGAGATGGATTTTGAGGGAAAATATGCTCTATGGTTATTTTATTCGTAAATTTTA
>JAAYSY010000036.1 GCA_012518235.1 Bacteroidales bacterium | reverse complement strand
TCTAATTTGTTTCTGTTGTTGATTTCCTCTAGCAGGTGCTTCCGATGCAAATAAACTATAAAGACCTGTTCTATACCAACTAAATGAATAATGTAAACCTGTAAGAGAGAGAATTAATAGACCAATAGCTAGATAAAATCCACCTACAATATGCAGGTCCATCCATAATCTTTTTTTTCCATACTTTTTATTAATCTGCACACGGTGTTTGAGTTGCTTTTTACTTTTAGGAAACCATAGTATTAGTCCTGTAATAAGAATGAAAACAAGGAGTAGTGTAGAATACCCAACGATGGCTTTTCCTGTTTTTCTATTGTCATCGAGTAACCATCGATGAAGTTGCATTACTTTGGTGAAAAAAGGTCCTCTGAAAGATTGTATACCCAGTAGTTCTCCTGTATAAGGATTTACATAAGCTTTGACTCTAAATCCTTCTTTAAGTCCCATTTCATAGCTTCGGTTAGATTTAGAGGGTATTTTAACTGATACCACACTGTTGTTTGTCAACTGTTTGTTAACAAGAGGAATCAGTTCATTGAGTACTAAGGGCTTATTAAAAGAGGTTTTTTCTATATGAAATCTTTCAGGATGTAACAATTCTAATAGTTCATCTTCAAAGACTAGTATAGAACCGGTTAAACAGACAATCGTTATAATCAAACCTATAGGAAGAGATAACCACAAATGAATTTTTAAGGCTAGTTTTTTCATTTCAAACAGGACTAATTAATATAGGGTGAGTGAATTAAAGTGAAATAGAGTCGATTAAGGATGGTTATTGTATATTATAAGTGCAATCAAGAGTTCCTTAATTACTTATGGTATAAAAGAACTCTTGATTGAATCATAACTAAATGCTTAGTTAGTCTAAATAACCAATGGCATTAATGGATGTTGCTCCATGAATGGCGATTCCTTTATTGGCCATAGCTGTATTAGGATCAATAATATATACGGTAGGATTCATTCCTTCTTCAGTAATTGGGAGATACATTTTACCTTTGTAGGACATTGGAATACCTGTATTAATGATTTTATCTTTATTAGGTATTTGTTCAACCCAATTCAGTGTTTTATTTTCTACATCTACAATTGCATATTGAGTAGCAGGACTCATTGTTTCTATTTCTAAGACATTATAAAATTCCAGTAGGAAATAGTTATCTACAATGGGCCATACTTTTCTGAATTTATATCCGTTAGATAGTTCTTGAATATTAAAATAATAGTCTTTATCAAATTCAGTAGCTCCTTTTTTTATTCGTAATGCACCACAATCTTTTGTGGTAGTTTCTTCATACGATCCAGAGAACACATAAACTGTTCCATCAGTTGTTTTTCCCATCTGTGAATAGTATTGTGAGCGCATTCTTCCCGATGAGTAACTAATTCTATCGTCTCTATAAATGTGTTTTACGTTTAAATCTTTATCTAAAGCAGCAACCCATACACTATCTGGATAAGTTACAACCCCAGTACTTGATCCTCCAGTAGCTTCAGGGTCTCTAGGCTGTGAAAGAACAAGACTTGAAAGGAATGTTCCATCTTTCATGTCTATTACGCCTGATAGGGTGGCTTGCTCTCCATTACCTGTAATGTTTAAGGTATTTAGCTGTTTTTCTTGCATAGTTAAACCACTATTGATATTTATAAAATTAAAGCTTACAGCATCCGTTCTTTCGTTACCATCTTCATCAAGAAGAGCGGAACCCTTTTCATCAACAGGTGTTTTTCCTCCTACACTAGAGAGTAAATAGTTGTCAAAATAACCATAAGACGTGAAGCGGGTAGTTACTTGAAATTGTCCTATCTCGGTAAGTTTTCCTTGACTGTTTAGTTGATATCCAAGCCCAATTCCAGGATCACCTTTTGAGTAAATAAGTCCAACAGCTACAGAGGGGGCTTGATTAAAAACCCAAGTGTATCCTGATAATTCTAACTGTTTAACGTTTTCACTAATGCTTAAATCATTGTTTTCTAGATTATCTGTTTGCATAAGATATTCAGAGGTCTCTCCAGTAACTGATATGAAAAAATGTTTCTTATCCACTTGTTCCGATCCATTTCCTTCTTCACCATTATTTTCATCATCATGGCTACTGCATGAAGAAAAGCCCAATAGTGCTCCCAGTATAATTGTGTAAATGAAAAATCGATTGAGTGTTAATGTTTTAGTAATCATATGCATTTTATTATTATATGTATATTATGAGTGATTAGTATTTCTCTACTTTTGCAAGAAGTATCTCAGCTTTACTGAAAAACTTCTACCTGGTTTTTGTAAACTATAATTGTCGTATAGTCTTTCGTTAGTTAGGTTTCTAACCTCAAAGGTCATGTTATAACGTCCATTTTTAAATGAATAAGTTGCGTTTAAATCATGGGATAGTTGATTAGGGATTGTAATATCTCCTCCTTCACTTTGCCAATCTTTAAAGAATTTATTGATATGTCTTATATTGTATCCAAGCGTAAGTACGTTACCCTGTCCCAGTAGGTTGTGAATGTTATAATTCGCATCTATATTGCTAAACAAGTAAGGAACATTAGGCATTCTGTCTTTATAATAAATTAGCTTTTGTCCAGTTGCAGAAAAGCGCTCTCTGTTACGTATGTTTTGATAAGTTAAATTACCACCTATCGAAAATAAATGTTTGTAAAAGTATCTTGCTTCTAAATCTACTCCTAGATTACGAACTTTACCATGATTGGTATAGTATGCACCGCCATATCGTTGTTCTATTTGTCTGCGTATATAATTACGAGTGTCTCGATAAATGAATCCTGCATCTAAATATATGGAGTGGCTTTTATAGAATGAGGAGCTATATCGAAGATTGAAGTTAAGATTTCTACTATCTTCCGGTTTAAGAGAGGCCTCGCCAGTTTCTAATACCTCATCTCCAAAAAGCTCTCTATCCGAAGGTAAGCGGTAAGCTTTTTCATAAGAGCTTTTTAGTTGTAATGAAGGGGTTATAAAGTAGGTTGCAGCAAATCCATATCCTGTAGTATTGTATTTCTTTTCTTTTTCTTGATAGGAAGCTGTGGTAGTCTCTGATACATTTATGGGTCCTTTAATTTTTATATTATATTGTTTTATAAAAAATAAAGTATTCCATTTTCTGTTAGGCTCGAATTGGTATGAGAAACCTAAAATGTTTTTTTCATTTTTGCGTTTCATAAATGTAGCTTCTGTACTGTTTTCATGATTAGCCAAGGCATCCGTTGCTTTTCTAGAAAATGCACTAAAAACATTATTTAGTGTGAAGTAGTGTTTATGATGCAATTGATAGTTTAGATTACTTGTTATAAACGACGATCTATTATTGTATTCTCCTAAACTATATTGTCCTTCTCCTTTTGTCCCCTTGTTGCGATATTCTCCTTTCCAATTATACTGTCTAGCTAGAGTATCAATGTTATTGTTTCTAACTTTATTGTAATTAGCCGTCAATGAAAGATTCAGATTTTGTAATCCTATATTGTTAACGGAATAACTCAATGAGGGAATAAAGCTTTTGGCTTTTCTTTTTCTGCCCCCATAGACTATTTGTAATAGATTTGCATTTTGTATATCTGCTTTTTCTTGACTATACGTTGCCCCAAATAAAAGTTGAGTGGCCCAAGGTTTGTTTACTATACCTATTTTTGAGACTATAGCTTCGTTATGATAGTTGTCATGAAAACGTTTAAACCAATGCTCTTCTTTAGAGTACGTATTTGTTTTCAGATCGAGTAACTTAGTTTTTACTTTATAATCGTTATCTGAGTAGTTTTGATAAGCATTCACTTGAAATGTGAATCCATTCTTCAAGGTATGTCCCAAGCTAACATTGGTTTTATGTGTATTAAAAGAGCCATATGAGTAGGAAGCATCCATATAACTTCTATTTGTTTTTTTTGTTACTATATTAATAGCACCCCCCAAGGCATCTGCTCCAAACTCTATAGGTACCAATCCTTTATAAACCTCTATTCGCTCCGTTAAGTGTATAGGAATGTTATTGATTTGAAAAGAAGAACCTGCACCTTCCATAGGAACTCCATCCATAAAAAGTTTTATGTGTTTTCCTGTAAATCCATTCAGGTTAACTTGTGTTTCTGATCCCAAGCCACCAACTTCTCTAATTTTGACTCCCGATATGCGATCTAAGGCACTTGAAACGCCTAATGTTGAGTTGTATAAATCTTTCGTATCAATAGCTACAACATTATAGGCTGATTCGTTAATTTTTTGCAATCTACTTTTTCCTAATACAATTACTTCATCTAATTCTAATCCTTTTAGAGTAATATTTTTATTAACTTCTTTTCCGGGTTCTATTATTATAGATTCTACAAAAGTTTCGTGGCCAATAAGAGTACACATAAGAGTATATTGACCCGGTTTTATAGCTAGTTTATAGTCTCCAGTTTCATTACTAAATGTTGATTCAGATGTATTTAGTAAGTGTATTTGTGCCGCGTCTAATGCTTTATTGTATTGATCTATTACTTTTCCTCTTAATATTGTACTTGTTTCATTATTAGCTACTAAAAGTGGTGTAAAGAAGATAAATAGAATAAAGGAAGAGTATTTTATAATGTATTTTTTCATTGTTTGAGTTCTAGTTTACTATCCGATGCAAAAATAGAGGGATGTATAGTTCTTATCAATCGCTATTAGTTGCCAAAAAGTGACTCTTTCTACCTAATACTAGGTACCATTAGGTAATAAAATGTGTGTTTTGAATTTTGATTTGTGAATTGATTTTAATTAATTTACCACCCTTTGTGTCTTATTGTATAATAAATAATCCTATATCTATCAATTTATAAGATGGAGGTGTTGAGGAAATAAAAGTTGAAATAAGGTGTGGTTTTGTATAATCAAATAGAAGTTAAAAAGTAAGGTGTTAATATGAAAAAACTAAGTATATTGCGTTGTATGGACTTTATGTTTTTACATAAAAATGAAATACTACTATGAATAGAGAGAAAATTCAATTAGAATATCTGTTAAGAGTTCCATCAAAAGAGATACTTTGGACTGTTATCAGTTCTGCTTCGGGATTAGAGAGTTGGTTTGCTGATGAAGTTGACATTAAAGATAAAAAAGCAGTTTTTAAGTGGGATAAATCAGAAACAAGAGAGGCAGAAATAATAGGATATAGACTATATTCATTTATACGTTTTCGTTGGTTAGATAGTGAGTTTTCAAATGAATACTTTGAATTTAGAATAACTCAAAACGAATTAACTAAAGAATATGTGTTAGAAGTTACAGATTTTACCGATGAGCAAGATGTAGAAGATCAGATGGATTTATGGGATGTTGAAATCAATTGTTTACGGGAAGTTGCTGGATTATAACTAACTTTCAATCAATTTGTTTCTACACTCCTTTTTTTGTGTTAATTTTGCATCTTAATTGAAGAAATAATATAATACCAAAAGATGCTGAGGCTAAAAAAGTTAGATCGTTTTGTTATAAAGAGTTTTGTACTACTTTTTATTGCAACTTTTTTTATTTGCTTGTTCATCTTCATGATGCAATTTTTATGGCGCTTTGTGGATGAGATGGTAGGAAAAGGGTTGGAGATGAATGTTCTAGCTGAGTTTTTCTTTTATTCTGCACTTCATCTTGTTCCCACCTCGATGCCTTTAGCCATTTTATTAGCTTCATTAATAACCTTTGGAAATTTTGGGGAACGCTATGAGTTATTAGCCATGAAGTCAGCTGGAATTTCATTGCTGGAAATAATGCGTCCATTAATTTTCTTCACTCTGTTTTTATGTGGTGTGTCTTTTGTATTCCAAAATAATGTAGGACCGCATTCACAAAAGAAATTATATACTCTTTTAATTTCTATGAAGCAGAAATCTCCAGAATTAGATATACCCGAAGGGGTGTTCTATGATGAAGTGAGTGGCTTTAATATCTTCGTTAAAGAAAAAGATAGAAAAACAGGCTTGTTGTACCAAGTGATGCTTTATGACTTTTCAGAAGGTTTTGATAATGCACAAATAGTAGTTGCTGATACAGGAAAGTTGGAGATGACCGCAGATAAACAACATCTAGCTCTTCACTTGTACTCAGGAGAGTTGTTCTCTAATTTAAGAGCACAAAATGCTAGTTCCGAAAATGTTCCTTATCGTAGAGAGTCCTTTAAAGAAAAACATACTTTAATTGCATTTGATTCTGACTTTAACATGGCGGATGAGAGTATAATGAGTTCTCAAGCCAATAGTAAAAATATGAGAGAGCTACGTGTCTCTATTGATTCCTTGTCTTTTGATGGAGATAGCATTGGTCGAGAACATTTTGCATCCGCAATGGGAGGGGTATATGAACTAGAAAAAAATCTATCAAGAAATGACTCGTTACAAATAGTAGAGTTTGGAGTTACTGGTCATACTACCGATAGTTTATTTAATATATCTACATTAAAAGAAAAGCAACAAATATTAAACTCAGCCTATAATCGAGCACAAAGTGTGGGTAATGATTGGAATTTTAAAAGCTACACTTTATCACAGAATGATTATAATATAAGAAGGCATAAAACGGAGTGGCATAATAAAATAACCCTCTCTTTAGCTTGTTTAATATTCTTCTTTATTGGTGCTCCTTTAGGAGCTATCATAAGAAAAGGAGGATTGGGTATGCCAGTCGTTATTTCAGTTCTTATTTTTATTTTTTATTACGTAGTCGATCGTACTGGTTACAAAATGGCACGGGATGGGAAATGGATTTTATGGATGGGGATGTGGTTGAGTACAGGTGTTTTAGCACCTATAGGTGTTTTTTTAACCTACAAATCGAACAATGATTCTGTTATATTAGATGGGGCTACCTACATAAATGGAATTAAACGATTTTTAGGAATAAAAAGCACTCGATATATTATGCGTAAAGAGGTGATTATACACGATCCTAATTATTCTTCTTTGTTAGAAGAGCTTAGACGATTGACTCATGAAGGGGCTACTTTACTTTCTTCTAAACAGTTATTAAAGGCTCCTAATTACATTCAAGTTTGGACCTCTCATGATTGGGGAAATCAGTTTGCAGATTTTAATAAAAAACTAGAGCTTGTAATAGAACAGTTGGCGAATTCAAAATCGCATATCTTATTGGCTGCATTAAATAAATATCCTATATTGTTTGTTGAGGCTTTAAGACCTCCATTTAAACGACATAAGATTAATTTAGCTATTGGAATTTTTATACCCTTAGGTTTATTTTTCTATTTTAGAATTTGGATTTTTAGGGTACGCTTAAATAAGGATTTAAAAAAGGTGCTTGCCGTAAACGAAGAGATAATAAACCTAATAGAACAGAATAAAATATAAGAGTTATGGAAGATATTAAACTAAATACAATAGAGGAAGCCATCGAAGACTTTCGTGAAGGAAAGTTTGTTATAGTTGTAGATGATGAAGACCGTGAAAATGAAGGTGACTTTATCATTGCTGCAGAAAAAATTACACCCGAAAAAGTAAACTTCATGTTAACTCATGGAAGAGGAGTGTTATGTGCCCCTATAACTGAAGAGCGTTGTGAGGAGTTAGAGTTAGATATGCAAGTATCTTCTAATACTTCGATTCATGAAACACCTTTTACTGAAACGATAGATTTACTTGAAGGTTGTACTACAGGTGTTTCGATTTATGATAGAGCTGCTACTATTCGCGCTTTAGCTGATCCGAAAACGAAACCAGCAGATTTTGGAAGACCAGGACATATTAATCCATTAAGAGCACGTACAAGAGGGGTGCTTAGAAGAGCTGGTCATACAGAAGCTTCTATCGATTTAGCTCGTTTGGCTGGTTTGTATCCTGCGGCAGCCTTAATAGAGATTCTAAATGAAGATGGAACTATGGCTCGTTTACCTCAGTTAAAAAAAGTGGCTGATGAGTTTGGTATTAAGATTATCAGTATAGAGGATTTAATAGCTTATCGTATTCAGAAAGAATCTATCATTGAAAGAGGTGTTGAGGTAGATATGCCAACAGAGTATGGTCACTTTCGTTTAATTCCATTTCGTCAAGTATCTAATGGCATGGAGCATGTGGCTTTAATAAAAGGTGAATGGGCTGAAGATGAGCCTGTTTTGGTGCGTGTTCATTCTTCTTGCTTAACAGGTGATGTGTTTGGCTCTTGCCGTTGTGAATGTGGTGAACAATTACATAAAGCCCTTCGCATGATTGAAAAAGAAGGAAAAGGTGTTGTTGTTTACATGAATCAAGAGGGTAGAGGTATCGGCTTGATGAATAAAATTGCTGCTTATAAGTTACAAGAAGAGGGATACGATACTGTAGATGCAAATATCCATTTAGGATTTGATCCTGATGAGAGAGATTATGGAGTGGGAGCTCAAATACTTCGTGAAGTTGGTATTAAAAAAATGCGCTTAATGACCAATAATCCAGTCAAACGTATTGGACTTGAATCATACGGTTTAGAAATAGTTGAGAATGTGGGTATAGAAATTATTCCAAATCCATACAATGAACGCTATTTAAAGACGAAGAAGGAGCGAATGGGACACACCTTGCATCTAAAGAAATAATATAAACAAGACAAAATTATAATCACATGAACCATTTATTATCTGATCGCTTGAATAGTTTGTCTCCATCGGAGACTCTTGCGATGTCTCAAAAAAGCAATGAGCTTAAAGCTCAAGGGATTGACATTATAAATATGAGTGTTGGAGAACCCGATTTTAATACTCCTGAAGAAATAAAAAATGCAGCTAAAAAGGCTATAGAGGCTAATTTTTCTTATTACACTCCTGTTTCTGGATATCTTTCATTAAGACAAGCAATAACTGATAAATTAGAAAAGGAGAATGGATTAAAGTATACTCCTAATCAAGTGACTTGTGGTAATGGAGCAAAACAATGTGTTTGTAATGCTATTCTTACTTTAGTCAATCCAGGTGACGAGGTGATAATTCCTGCTCCTTATTGGGTGAGTTATCCGCAAATGGTAAAACTTGCTTCGGGTGAACCTATCATAGTTTCTGCAGGAATTGAACAAGACTTTAAGATTACTCCTGAACAGTTAGAAAAAGCTATTACACCTAAGACAAAAGCATTGATTCTATGTTCACCCTCTAATCCTACAGGTTCTGTTTATACTAAAGAGGAGTTGCTGGGATTAGCGGAAGTTTTAAGAAAACACCCTAGTGTGATTATTATTTCTGATGAAATTTATGAACATATAAATTACAGTGGAAAGCATGAGAGTATAGCTTCTTGTCCTGATATGTTCGATAGAACATTAGTAATTAATGGAGTATCAAAAGCCTATGCAATGACAGGGTGGAGATTGGGTTTTGCTGCTGGACCCGATTGGTTAATATCAGCTTGTAATAAGTTGCAAGGGCAATATACTTCAGGACCAAGCTCAATTAGCCAAAAGGCTGCAGAAGAAGCCTATAAAGGGAGTCAAAAACCCGTAGAAGAGATGAGAGAGGCTTTTGCTCGTCGGAGAGATTTAATTGTAAAATTAGCCAAAGAAATTCCTGGGTTTGAAGTTAGTGTACCTCAAGGTGCTTTCTATCTATTCCCTAAGTGTAGCTATTATTTTGGTAAGTCAGCTAATGGTGAAACCATTGAAACAGCTACTGACTTAGCTTTTTACTTGCTTAATAATGCCCATGTTGCTTGTGTAGGAGGAGATGCTTTCGGTTCTCCTGAATGTATTCGTATGAGCTATGCCACAAGTGATGACAACATTGAAGAAGCTATGAAGAGAATTAAAAATGCATTGGCTTTATTAAAATAGATAATTCACATCCTTTTTATAAAAAAAATCAAAGAGAGTCTTACTAATATAGTGTTTGACTCTCTTTTTTGTTTTGTTTTGTTTTTATAGATGCTCGTTAAGTATGATTTCTTGACTGTTAGAGAAGCATAAGTGATAAAAAAGTTTGTATATTCGTCTTATAGAGATACTAACTATTGAAATGAATTAAAGAAATAAATACAATGGCTAAAGTAAAACCTTTTAAAGGGCTACGTCCTCCAAGAGAGTTAATAGAAAAAGTAGCATGTCGTCCTTATGATGTTTTGACTTCTGAAGAAGCGCGAAAAGAAGCGGAAGGAAATGAAAAATCATTATATAGAATAACACGAGCTGAGATAGATTTTCCTATTGGAACCGATGAGCATGATGAGCGTGTTTATGATAAATCTGTTGAGAATTTTAAATTATTCCAAGAGAATGGATGGTTACAACAGGATACAAAAGAGTGTTATTATATTTATGCTCAAACTATGAATGGAAAGACGCAATACGGACTGGTTGTTGGAGCTTCTGTTCAAGATTACTTGGATGGTGTTATAAAAAAACATGAACTGACTCGGAGAGATAAGGAAGAGGATAGAATGAAACATGTCAGGATAAACAATGCAAATATGGAGCCTGTTTTCTTTGCTTATCATGACCATGATGCGTTAGACCGTATAGTATCAAAATATACTAATCAAACTCCAGAATATGACTTTGTGGCATCTGACGATGAAATCGGTCACACTTTTTGGATTATTGATAATGCGAAAGACATTGATTTAATAACTAAGTCTTTTAATGAAATTCCTTATTTATATATAGCCGATGGGCATCATCGATCAGCAGCTGCTGCTTTAGTGGGAGCTGAAAAAGCTAAAGAGAATCCAAATCATAGAGGGGATGAAAACTACAATTATTTTATGGCTGTTTGTTTTCCTGCTTCTCAATTAACTATTTTAGATTATAATAGAGTGGTTAAAGATTTGAATGGCTTGACAAAGAAAGAGTTTTTAGAAAAGTTAGAAGAAGACTTTATAGTAAATAAAATAGGGAATGAAGCCTATAGACCTGAGCAGAAACATTATTTTGGTCTTTACATAGACAAAGAGTGGTATCGTTTGATAGCAAAAGAAACAACTTATGATGAAGGTGATCCTTTGGGGGTATTAGATGCAAATATTGTATCCAATTTTATTTTGTCTAAACATTTAAATATAAAAGATTTACGATCTGATAAACGTATAGATTTTATAGGTGGAATACGAGGTTTAGGTGAATTAGAGCGTCGTGTGGATAGTGGTGAAATGGCTTTGGCTATATCGCTTTATCCTGTATCTATGGATCAATTGATGACTATTGCAGATACTGGAAATATTATGCCTCCAAAATCAACTTGGTTTGAACCTAAACTTAGATCTGGTTTAGTCATTCATAAATTGGACGAGTAGAATGTTTTCATTGAATTAAAATAGCAAAGTGCAACTTTCATAAAAGTTGCACTTTACTGTTTTAAAGAGTTTGTTGTAAGGTTTTTATGTTGTTTTTGAGTTCTTTTCTGCTTTTTAGGTCACTGTTTATTGAATAGGCTATATAATGGAGATGTATCTTATTGTTTATTAGTAGATTGTGATTTTTCATATGGGATATTCTTAATTAAATGTTGTGTGATTTTATCTGTTTTACAACTTAGTTAAGAATATCAATTAATGAGACCCATAAAAAGCGGGGACGATAAATAGACACATCATTATAAAGGTTTGTAAAGGTATGGGTGTTTACGCAATAACTGATTAATAATTGATTCTTATTAATATATTGTGGATGTGCCATGGCATTGTAAGTATATAGATCTTTATTTAATCTAGATTCGGGGGTCGTATAAATAAGTTTCTTGTTTTTCCAGATTCCATTGGGTTGGTTGGTAGTAAAAGTGAAAATTTTATCAGTACCTATTCCTCTTTCCTGACTTACAAGGATATATTGATTTTGATACTTAAAGATAGAAAATTGTTCAGAGATTCCAATATCTAATCCTTTCATAGGTTTAGCTTGTTTAGCATTAGGCGTCCAACGCTCCCCATCAAAGAATTGAAAGTTAGAGAGGTTATCGTTAATGAGTGAGGTTTTTGCAACATACAATTCTCCCAAGTGATTGTTCATTTTAGTTCCATAGAGATAAACTTCATTGTCTTCTACAAGAAAACCAAAGCCTAAATGGATGTTATTTACTTCGTTTGCAGTAATTCTTTGTTGAGATAAAATATTGAAATTAGCAGGGTTAACTCGAAAATATTCTATTCCTACCCATTCAAAATCCCATGCTCCTTTTCCTGTTTTAATAGTAATATGGTAAAAAAGGTGTAGTATGTTGTTGTTTACAAATCCATGGGCAGGCCATAAAAAAGTAGGGTAGTTAGCTATTGGTTTTGTTTCAAAGAAAGGTTTTGGTGTTTGTGTGTCTCCTTTAAAATAGGTAATAGATGTACTATTTTCTAGCGTGGTATGTATATTTCCGACAATTAAAGGATTAGAAGAATCTCTTTTATTGTTTTTGGTTTTGCCAATAAAAGAATCACCCCAAAGAAAAAGACTTCGTCCATCTTTTAAGTCAATAGAAATAGCCCCATCTCCCCCAGAAAACGCATTGTTTTTATTCGTAATGATTTTTTTGATGAAAGTATGATCAACTCTAGTTCGTACCGGTTGATTGTGATTAGTAGCTAATAAAGAAAAGTAAAAGAGAAATAAAGTAAGTATTAGAATTGAACATCTTTTCATGATTGGGTGCTGTTAAAGTACATTTCTATTAAAGTTAGCCTTTCCATTTAATAAAAACGTATTAAAAAAGAATTTTATTATCTTTGTTTTTATGCAGATAGATGATACATATAAGACAATAGTGGCACCTACCGAGGGTGAATATTCAGAAAAAAGAAGTAAGTTTCTAGCTTTTGCCTTTCCTGTTAAAGATTTGGAAGAAGCAGAGCTTTATATTGAAGAATATAGAAAAGCGTATCATAATGCTCGTCATGTTTGTTATGCCTATATGTTAGGTCCCGACCGTGAGGACTATAGAGCTTATGATGATGGTGAGCCATCGAGTACAGCAGGAAGACCTATATTAGGGCAAATCAACTCGAATGAACTAACGGATGTGTTAGTTATTGTTGTTCGTTATTTTGGGGGTATAAAACTCGGCACAGGAGGATTGATTCAGGCTTATCGAGAGGCGGCAGCTAATGCTTTAGATAAAGCAGAAGTTGTGGTGCGTACTATAGATGTAGTTATTGATTTTTCGTTTGAATATCCTAGTATGAATGATGTGATGCGCATTGTAAAAGATTTTGATGCCACTATGTTAGAGCAAACAGCATATGGTATAGGATGTTCTATGAGTGTTAGAATTAGAAAATCGCAAGGAGAAGCTCTTCAAAATACACTAACACAAATCCCTTCAGTTAAAATAGAAGGGGATATTAAAGAAAATATGGAGGACTAAGGAAAG
>JAAYSY010000216.1 GCA_012518235.1 Bacteroidales bacterium | reverse complement strand
TTTTAGGATAAGTATCCTAATCAATAAAATATACAAATTCAATAATAGAAAAGAGGATGTGTCAAAAGCCACATCCTCTTTTCTATATTCGTAATTTAACTAGGCTCTTATTATTCCATATCTTTTAATTCCCAAGCTAAAGCACTAGCACCTAATACAGCAGCATCAGAATCTTTTAACTCAGAAACAAGCAATCTTGTTTTTCCTTTAAATATCTTCAAAATATTAGCGTCTATTGCTTTTTGAATAGGCTCAATAATATATTTACCAGATTTAGCTAATCCTCCAAATAAAACAATAGCTTCTGGGCTAGAAAATGCAATCGCATCAGCTAAAGCTTCTCCTAAAAGAGTTCCTGTTTTCTCAAAAATATCCTTAGCAATTACATCACCTTGTACTGCTGCATCATATACATCTTTAGATGTAATATTCTCAACATCAAGGTCACGTAGTAAACTAGGTTCAGTACTAGAAGCTAATACCTCACGAGCAGTACGAGCTAAACCAGTAGCAGAACAATAAGCTTCTAAACAACCTTTTCTTCCACATCCACATATACGACCATTATCACGACGAACAATAACATGACCTAACTCACCAGCAAATCCGTCATGACCATAAACCATTTGTCCATTAATAACAATACCACTACCTACTCCAGTACCTAAAGTAATCATGATAAAGTCTTTCATACCACGAGCTACACCGTAAGTCATTTCACCTACAGCAGCAGCATTAGCATCGTTAGTTAAAACAGTAGGAATACTTAATTTGTCTTCTATTAAGGCAGCTAAAGGAATAATACCTTTCCATGGAAGATTTGGAGCAAACTCAATGGTTCCTTTATAATAGTTACCATTCGGAGCACCTATTCCTATACCTTTTATCTTATCTACTCCACCTTGAGCTATAATTAAAGGCAATAAATTATCACACAATTTATCTACGTACTCCTCAATAGTTTCGCAACATTTTGTTTTAATAGCCGCACTTGAAATAATGTTTCCTCGTGCATCAACAATTCCAAAAACCGTGTTAGTACCTCCTATATCAACACCAACAACAAATGGTTTTTCAATACTTGTGTTCTCCATTTAATTTATATTTAATTGATTTTTAATGTAGTTATTTATCTTACAATATTACACAAAGAACACCTAGTAAACAACATTCTAATAAGTTTTTTAATAAGGAATTCCTTGCGACAATCACTGCATAGACAAAGTATGATAATATCCCTTAATATATCTAAATTCAAATCACTCAAATCCAAAAATTATTAAAAAAGAAAGGTTATAACTATCTTTGTCTTACGTTAATATCCTAATACCATAAAATGATAAGTAAAAATAGACTTTTTATACTCAGTAATCTTTTTCTAATATGTTCACTTTGCTCAATAGCACAAACAAACCAAGGATGGACATTAAGGGAATGTATAGATCATGCCATAAAGAATAATCTATCTATTCAACATAGAAAAAATGATATTGAATCTTCTAGAATCATTATAGAGTCTAAAAAGTGGGCTAGAGTACCTAATCTTAATGCTTTAACAAAACAAAGCTGGGAATGGGCTAGAGAAAAAAGTAAAGAATCTACACAGTACACTAATATAAAAGATGGACAGACTCATTTTAGCATTGAAACTTCTATTCCTCTTTTTTCAGGCTTTAGTTTGCCAAACCAGCTTAAACAAAGCAAACTAAACTTTAAGGCTGCAATGGAAGACTTAAATGAAGCTAAAGAAGATTTGTCTATCAATGTAACGTCTCTTTATTTGCAAGTATTACTAAATAAAGAACTAGAAAAAATAGCAAAACAAGAAGTTGATTTAAGTAAAGAACAATTAAATAGAATTTTGGATATAAAAGACAAGAGTTATCCTAATCTAGAAATACTCATCGCAAATCTTAAAGCACATCTTGCAGAAGAGGAGCTATATTACACACAAACTCAAAATAATAGCTCCTTAGCTTTACTTGACCTAAGCCAGCTTCTAGAATTAGAGAGTCCCGATAACTTTTTCATCTATCCTCCCAGTGATAATATGACGTTTTATCCACTAAATACACCCGATGAAATATATAACAAAGCACTAACCTATAAACCTGAAATTTTAGCAGCTCAATATAGGCTAGAAAGCAGTTCGAAAGATATTAAAATAGCACAAAGTGCCTATTATCCTGAGGTGTTTTTAGGTGCTGGACTAGAGAGTAATTTTTATACTCATAACAGAAAAGCTAGCAAAAACTTTAAATTCCAATTTAGAGACAACTTAAATAAGTATGTAGAATTTAAAGTTAGAATTCCATTATTCAACCGGCTTGAAACCAATCATCGCGTAAAACTAGCCCGCATATACAACAATAATGTATCTATAAACTTAGAAATAAGAAAAAAGACGCTATATAAAGAAATACAACAAGCATGGTATAATGCTGTAGCATCGGCTAAGAGATATGAATCCTCTAATGCTACAGTTACTGCCAATGAGGTTTCATTTAAATTAATGACAGAAAAATTCATTAGCGGAGAAATTAAATCTATTGATTATAATAGAGCCAAATTTGATTTAACAAAAGCTAGATCACAACGTATACAGGATAAATATGAATATCTATTTAGAACTAAAATTTTAGATTTTTATAAGGGAATCCCCATAGAATAACAACTCTTACTCTTTATCTTTTCTTAGCTAATTGAATACCATTAGACAGTAAAGTAATCATTCGTTTTTTATAAAGGTCACCTACTGCACGCTTAAATGTTTTTTTACTTACTTCAAATTCATCATAAATTGCTTCTGCTGGACTCTTGTCATGAAAAGGAAGAAATCCATCTTTAGCATTTTTCAGCAACTCATATAATTCATCAGAAAACTCCACTATATTCTGCTTTCCAGCCAACTGTAAAGCAACATCAATTTTACCATCCGAACGAATCTGCTGTATATAACCTGTTAAACTCATCCCAATAGAAACGGGTTGGAAAATTTCATTCGCATAGATTAATCCATTAAACTGATTATTAATTATTACCTTAAACCCTAAATCAGTTTGATCCCAAACCAATAAGTTGACTTCTTGCTCATTAGTAAGCTCATCTTGTTCTGGTCTCTGCAAGAAAGAATCAAGTTTAGATGACGCCACAATACGATATGTAGCATCGTCAACATAAGTATACACAACATACCTTTCACCTTTTTTCATCTTCTCACGTTGTTCACCAAAAGGAACAAACAAGTCTTTCATTAATCCCCAGTCTAAGAAAGCACCATATTCATTAATCCATGCCACTTCTAAAAAGGCATATTCTCCAACTTGTACATAAGGTTGTTCTGTCGTTGCAATTAAACGCTCTTCACTATCAAGATATAAAAACACATTTATCACATCACCTATTTTAGAGTTTGGAAGAACATAACGCTGTGGCAAAAGAATTTCACCTGCTTCACCACCATCTAAATATTGCCCAAAATCCACCTCTTTTACAATTGGTAGCTGATTAAATTTTCCTAATTGAATTTCCATGATTATATGATGTTTCTTTATGATAATTATTTATGTATTCTTATTTATTACATCCTCTATTAACATACCAGCTAAAGTAAAGCCAAATATAGCTGTTATATGAGCTAATGTACCATTTATTCTTTGGTTTCCCTCTAGCAAATGAGATTTAATATCGTCCTTTGGAATATATTTTTCGTCACTAAAAACACAATTTATAGCCCGATTGAGTACTATATTACGTTTTCTAAATCGACGCCTTAAGGAAGCAGCCAAAGGACACCCCGTAACATTCCAAAATTCAGCAGTTTGAATACGATTAACATCCACTTTAAGTGCTGCTCCCATCGACGAAAATATTACAGCTTCCGTACGATTACAAGTTCGTTCTAACAAGTCAGCTTTATCTACTATAGAATCAATCGCATCGATTACATAATCATAAGAAGAGAGATTAAAGTCAGCACTCGATTCAGGCGTATACCTTTTGTGAAGTACACTAATAGCAGCCTTAGGATTGATAGCTAAGAGACGTTCTTTCAACACTTCAACCTTAACTTGTCCTATGGTTTCTGTCGTAGCCATAAGTTGTCTATTGATATTCGTTACATCAACACAATCCATATCCACCAAAGTTAAAAATCGAACACCAGATCTTATTAAAGATTCAGCACACCAACTACCTACCCCACCAACACCAAACAAAATAACTTTCACTTCAGCTAATGCTACTTGGGTTTTACTACCTAATAATAACTCTGTCCTTTCAAATATTCTATTCTCCATTATATACCCCTTAAGTTCGGCTATAAAATTACTTAAAACAGATGATAAATCCCTCAACCTATTTAAACAAATAATGCCCCATAGAGAAAACTCTACAGGGCATTAATATAAAAAGGCGACTACCTACTCTCCCACAATCTCTTGCAGTACCATC
>JAAYSY010000320.1 GCA_012518235.1 Bacteroidales bacterium | reverse complement strand
TAACTCACCATTTGATACATATCAGATTGAGAAATGCCATATTTATTGTTATCGTTGTTATCCAGATTTATGAGTTTGTATTTTGTATCAGCTATATATATGTTCTCTTGATGTTCAATCAATATATCCGGTTTTATATTAAACGCTTTTCCTTTGTTTTCACCATTTATAGCAATATCCGCCAATGAGAATTTTGATGATTGAGCGGTAATGCTAGCCTTGTCTTTTAAATGTTCTCGCATAAAGCCAGCCACAAATCCTTCAAAAAGCATTTCTGACGGAAATAAAAAACAAAATGAACCATAGCTGCCTTGTGTGTTGGACCCTTGCTTATTATACAGAAAAATTTTACTTAATCTTAATATAATTTCATAATCATTATTTAATCTATTAAGATGGATTAAATCACATTCAAATGGCTTGCAATTAACATCACTTATGTTCCCTAATTTTATAAATAATTTTCTTAATATATTTTTTATGCTTTCTTGATTTGTTATACTATATATGTATTTACAAACGCACTTAATTATCCTATTTAGAAGATTATCATGTACAAATTCCGAAAATCTGTAGTTCATTCTATGATACTCTGCTTGAGGCATTTTATTGCAGTAATAATCAGCTACATCAATCCTACCCCTTATAGTGCTACCTGTTTCTTCTCTTTCTTCATACTGATAAAATGGTCTTGTTTTTACAGCATTGTCAACATATCTTGTATATATAGCTATCAGTAGTTCTGCTAAAGAATTTATTTCATTTAGCTTGTTATTTATCTCCACAAAAGGAAAATTCAGCTTGTCACAATAGCTAAGCCAAACAGATAGGTTATAAACAAAATCCTTTAGCAGCAAATCACTTTGTAGTTTGTTTTTTTCTTTAAACACTTTAGGAAATATATTTATCTGTTCATTATCATATACAATGGTACCAATATAGTTGTTTGTTTTAAGTCCTACTTTGAGTTTGAAATTGATAAACTGTTGATGGCTGGAATTCTCTTCGTCGTCATAGAAAATTGAACGGTTTTTCCAATTCTCTTCCAAAAATTTTTCTAAACCGCTCTGATTTTCCTTCCAACTTTTCGGTAATTGTTCAATTAATTGGTTTTCATAAACATTAAGCATTATTTAACCTTTAATCTAATTCTAGCGCTGTTGTTATTGTCTATTTCCAATTCTGTTTCTGCATCAGTTCCTTTTATTGCTTCGGTTATTACTTTCTCTATCTTTTTCTCATCATCATAGAAATATTCATACAGTAGAGGAATTACACTATTATTAAATACATCTTTCAATTCAATATCACACATAAAATATGAATGACCAATTAATAAATCCTTGCTTTTTAATTCTTTATAAATAGCCTCGTTAAGCCTTGTTAAGATGTCTTTGTAAATAGGTTTTTTCAAAAGTTCCGTATCCGGATATTTTTCTATAAACACAAATCTTCTTCTTAACGCAGAATCTATAACTGATATGGATTTATCAGCGGTGTTCATGGTTCCTATAATGTATATATTTTTGGGTATAGTAAAGACTTGTCCTGAAGGTAAAGTGGCTTTTATCTCGTTGCTTTCTCCCGCTCTTTTATCTTTTTCTATCAAAGTAATCAGTTCACCAAATATCTTTGATATTTGACCTCTATTGATTTCGTCAATTATAATTACATAATTGTTACTTTTATCTTCACTTGCTAAAAACTCCGTCTTTATACTCAAAAACTATGTTGCCTTTTTCGTCTTTTTGCGGCTTAAGACCTTCAATAAAATCTTCATGACAATAGCTTTGATGAAAAGTAGCTCCAATACAGAGATTATAGCATAATATGTTCTTGTTTATATTGTATAGTCTCATTCCCACCCGCTTGATATCTTTATTTAATCATAGGAATATTGACATAAACTACTTTTTCATTTTAATATCTGTAACATTGTTCTTAATTTGAAATTAATTAACATTCCTTACGATTATAATAAATTAGCTCTTCATTTGCACAATTGCATCTTTAATTAATTTGTTAATGTTTTTATAAAACATTAAATGATTTTTATTAATTTTATGAAAATTATTCAACAAAACATCCTTAAATGCGTTAATTACGTCCTCTACATAATATCCAGACAAGCTCTTAATTGTTTTTTCGGACACCGCTTTTATCTCATGAGCAACAGGATTCCTTACTGTTCTTTCCACTTCTCTTATTATTTGCATTTGCTTATAAGTTTGGTTGTCTCCAAACAAATCCAAATATAAAAATAACATATAATACGATGATAAAGGCTTCTTATCTTTACAATTTATATTAAGATATTTATATTTACTTAATTTATTAATATCTATGTATTTTACGTTTTTATCTTCATAAGTTATTTCTTTGATAGTT
>JAAYSY010000215.1 GCA_012518235.1 Bacteroidales bacterium | reverse complement strand
TGGATTTGACCTTGGTCATACTTCTTAAAAGTCACCTTCTTCATAAGACAGATTTAGAGGGGTTATAAACTACCTTAAGATAAGAAAAAGAGTCCAGATATAGTGTTTATCTGGACTCTTTTTATCTGTCTTGTTCTCTAAAAGGGCTTTTGACACACCCTCCGTTTGCTAATATCTAGTTTTTTCTTGCGAATAAACGAATTCAATTATCTAAACCATCTTACATAACAGAAATCTTGACGATGAGGTAGATTTTCATTCTTTGGATACATGCGATAAGAGAATCGATAACTGCCTGCATTAGATAGTGTAAATTTAATATGGAAAGTATATATATCTCCTTCTTGATTAATTACCTCTAAAGGTTTAACAGCATACACTTGTTCTCTTCCATGTACATCTAATTCTACAAGTACTAATTCAATTCCTATAGCATCTTTTAATCCTTTTTCATCAACTTTAATTGTAACCTCATACTCTTGGCCACTCTCTAAAATGCTCTCTTGTAAATCTTGAGATTTTTCAATCGATAAAACTTCAATAGAATCCCACTTCGAAACCACCTCTTCTTTCCAAGCAGCCATTTCTTTAGCTAACTTATTATTATCAGCAGCTAATAAGCGATGTCTTTCACCTAGTTTATTATAGAATTTAGTGAAGTAGTCATCTAACTGACGCTTCATTGTATAATGAGGTGCTATTTGTGCAATAGAATTTTTAATCGTCTTCACCCATCCTTCAGAATATCCTTTATCTATCTTATTGTAATATAAAGGAATAATTTCTGATTCTAAAGTACTATAAATAGTAGCAGCATCTAACTGATCTTGATGTTCTTGATTCTCATAAGTCCGCTTATCAGTTAAAGCCCAACCAGCACCTTCACGATAGCCCTCATACCACCAGCCATCAAGTACCGAGAAATTTAACACCCCATTCATCAATGCTTTTTCTCCTGATGTTCCAGAAGCTTCCATAGGACGAGTTGGAGTATTTAACCATACATCAACACCAGCTATTAAGCGGCGAGCTAAATGCATATCGTAGTTCTCTAAGAAAATAATTTTACCTAAAAACTCAGGACGACGAGAAATTTCTATAATTTGCTTGATTAATCCTTGTCCAGCTCCATCATGTGGGTGAGCTTTTCCTGTGTATAAAAACTGAACCGGCCTATCAGGATCATTTACAATTTTAGCCAAACGATCTAAATCTGTAAATAACAGATGTGCACGTTTATAAGTAGCAAAACGACGGCCAAATCCAATCAGTAATGCATTAGGATTAATATTATCCATTAAAGAGACTATACGAGAGGGATCACCTTGATTCTTTAACCAATTATCTCTAAACTGAAGACGAATAAAGTCAACTAGTTTATTCTTCATTGTTACTCGAGTTGCCCATATCTCTTCGTCAGACACATTATAGATTGCCTCCCAAATCTTCTCATTGGATTGATCTTTTATAAAATCTTTAGTGAAGCACTTTTCGTACAGCTTACGCCATTCATTAGAACACCAAGTTGGGAAGTGAATACCGTTTGTAACATATCCTACGTGATTTTCTTCTGGATAATATCCTTTCCAAATCGAAGAAAACATTTCTTGAGATACCGTTCCATGTAATTTACTTACTCCATTAACTTCTTGGGAAGTATTACAAGCAAAAACTGACATGCAAAAACGCTCATTCTTGTCTCCTGGATTATTTCTACCCATGTCCATCAGCTCATCCCAGCTAATACCCATTTTTTGAGGATATCCTCCCATATATTTACCAAAAAGACCTTCATCAAAATAGTCATGACCAGCGGGAACGGGAGTGTGTACAGTATATAAAGAAGAAGCTCTAACAACTTCAAGGGCTTCATTAAAGCTCAATCCACTTTCAACGTAGTTACAAATACGCTTCACATTAATAAGTGCAGCATGACCTTCATTACAATGGTACACATCTTTTTTAATATCAAGAGCCTCCAAAGTTAGCATACCACCAATACCCAATAGAATTTCTTGTTTCAATCGATTTTCCCAATCACCACCATAAAGCTGATGAGTTATTGAGCGATCAAACTCACTGTTTTCTTCTTTGTCAGTATCCAATAGATATAGTGCTATTCTACCCACATTAACACGCCAAACATTAGCATATACAATATGGTCAAGATAGGGTACTTCAACAACCATTGGATTGTGGTCTTTATCTAGAACTCTTTCAAGAGGTAATTGTCCAAAATTTTGAGCTTGGTAAGAAGCTACTTGTTGTCCATCAACAGACAAAGATTGATCAAAATAACCATAGCGATATAAAAAACCTACAGCACAAAGATCTACATTACTATCCGATGCCTCTTTAAGATAATCACCAGCTAATACACCTAATCCACCTGAATATATTTTTAGAACATGAGTTAATCCATACTCCATACTGAAATAAGCAACTGAAGGACGTTTTTTATCAGGTTCTACATCCATATATGCTCTAAACTCAGCATAGACTTTATCTACACGTTTTAGTAAATTTTCATCTTTTGCCAATTCTTGCAAAGATTCATAATCCATTAATTCAAGTAATAAAACAGGATTTTGGCCTGCTTTTTCCCATAATTCAGGATTCAAATCTTTAAACAGTTTTGTAGCTTCATAATTCCAAGACCACCAAATATTACGAGCCATCTCAGATAACTTCTCCAAACCTTTAGGTAAATGAGATTTAACAGTTATCTCGCGCCAATTTGGGGCATTCACATTACTAACTTTTACCTTCATTTTCTATTGTTTTTAATAAAAATCTTATTTTCTATATCTTGATGCAGCATTTTTCATTGCTATATCATATGCTTCATAATAATTCTCAATAAATAAATCCCACAAGGCTTGTTTTGATATAGTACTAGCCTTACGACGAATGTTATATAGGGTTGTTTTCTTTATAAAAGAAAACTCTAACAACACATCTGCTATTTTATTCACTACCTCATTGTAGTTTTCATCTGTTCTATTAACCACTTCAACTCCATCTGTTATTGTTGGATTATTTCGCACTTCATTTGCCCAACACCCAAAGCCTGCCAAATTAGTAGTAATTGTTGGTACTCTAAAAGCAATACTTTCTAAGGGTGTATATCCCCATGGCTCATAATACGATGGATATACGCTAATATCTTGTCCAATTAAAAAGTCATAATACTCTTTATTGAAAATTCCATCTTGTCCATCTAAATAACACGGTACAAAGATAACTTTAACCTTGTCTTTTTTATCATTATGCATATTTAAATGATTCATCATTTGAAGGGTCCTATCCTTATTCATATTATGCAACCAATGAGTTAACATAGGCCTATCTAATGGTGTATCATAAATAGCTCCACTCTCTATACGAGTTTTCAAGTCTTCGCGAGGTTCAGCAACCCAAGCTGGAACGGCAATAAAAGCTAATACATTTTTTTGTAGTTTCTCATTATGATTGAGTCTATCTAAGGCTTCTATAAATACATCAATACCTTTATTTCTAAACTCATATCTACCGCTTGTCCCTACAATTAAAGTATCATCAGTTAAATCACTTCCTAATAAGCTATTAGCAACGGATAACATAAGAGATCTAGCTTCTCTTCTCTTACTATTAAAGTCTGGACCAACAGGCACAAAATTATCTTCAAATCCATTTTCTAAAACAAGATCAACAGGTCTTTCTAATAACTGACTACATTCATTGTTCGTTATCTCACTAACCGTAGTAAAACAATCTACATAATGTGCAGTTTGTTTTTCTATAGAGTGTTTTGCTTCAACATTTAATTCTGTTGCCATTTGGTCCCCATTGTAACCTGCCATATAATCATAAAGAGGCTTGTTATTTCCTGCAATCGACCTTCCAATCGTTGTTGCATGAGTAGTAAATAAACTAGCAATAGAAGGAACATAATATTGCAAATATAATACAGCCATACCTGTCATCCACTCATGAGCATGAAAAAGAACACGTGAGTCCTCCTCTAAATAAAAGTTATGAAAACTCTCAACTACTTTTCCTGCAGCAATAGCAAACATTGATGCTTCATCATAATCGCCATATGCATGTAAGGAGTTTACTTGAAAATGCTCCCACATAAAAGCATAATAATCATTTTTCTTTGCAAGTAAAGGTTTAAAATCCACTAGAACGGCTAATGGGTTACCTGGTACATTCCAGCGCCCAATTCTTATACTTAAATTCTCTTCTGATTCAAACTGCTTTTTCCACTCTGAGAAGTCTGTTAATGACTCAGAAAACAATAAATTCTGATTCACATCATCAACTAAGTCAGGACCAATAAAAACTATTTGATCTTTATATTCCTTCACCAAGGTTTTAGCTCGAGTTGACAATACGGTATAGATTCCTCCTACCTTATTACATACTTCCCAACTAGCTTCAAAGAGATAGTTAGGCTTTTCCAATTTTTTATCCATAATCAATTTTTTAACGTTTATGTTATGGCAACACAAACTTAACAATTATCCTTAAATACCTATTTTTCATGAGAATATTTTAAAACAATCTCATCTTCAAACGTTTGAATTTAACACATTATTCTTAATTGTACTTGTTTTTTTTCGAAAAAGTCTACAAGTAATATAAAAAAAGTCTCTTTAACTTAATAAAGAGACTTTTCATTATATATTTTAT
>JAAYSY010000214.1 GCA_012518235.1 Bacteroidales bacterium | reverse complement strand
TTACAAATTATTTAATGGGTTAAAGTAATATAATATTTTAAAAAAGCAGTTGACTTAATAAAGTTGACTGCTTTTAATTTTATTATCCATTAATATAATTATTGTCATTAGCTTGACACGAGAGGGTACTGCGGGATTCCTAATCGCTGGTATGCATATCATGCTTTCTCAAACAAGTGATTATGAGACAAGAAGAGCTATCAAAAAAGACCAACTCTTTGGGATTGAGAGCCAGTCCTACATGTTTACAATTGCGACTACGAACATGATTCTTAGAGGCGATGGAAGGAGCAATTTAGAGAATGCTGACTTCTTAAAACAAAATCCAGCAAAGATTCAAAAAGAATGGCACCCTACAGTAGGCATGATGAACCCTCCATATTCTCAAGGGTCATCAGCAAACCCAGAACTATATGAAATATCTTTTACTGAGCATCTATTAGACAGTATAGTCGAAGAAGGAAGAGTTGGTATTATCGTTCCTCAATCAACTATGACAGGTAAAACAAAGATAGAGAAAGAGATTAAGGCTAATATTCTAAAGAAGCATACTTTGGAAGGTGTTATAACTTTAAATAAGGACACTTTTTATGGTGTTGGTGTTAATCCATGTATTGCTATTTTTACGGCATGGGTTCCTCATTATAAGGAAAAAGTCTGTAAGTTTATTAATTTTGAAAATGATGGCTATGTTGTTGCTAAACACGTAGGTTTAGTAGAAACTCCAAATGCAAAAGATAAAAGACAACATCTTCTTGATGTATGGAATGATGTAATCGAAACTGAAACAAAGTTTTGTGTGAAGACGACCATTGAACCTGATGATGAGTGGTTGCATTCTTTTTACTATTTCAATGATGAAATTCCTTCTGATGAAGACTTTAGAAATACCATAGCAGACTATATTACTTTTGAAGTAAATATGATTACTCATGGCAGGGGATATCTGTTTGGTATAGAAGATACTGTAACTGAAAAAGTATATGAAGAGGCGTATGAAGAAAAGCTTTTAGCTGCAGAAGAAGGTAGCTATGAAACAAAATAGATTAACTCTTAATGATGTTGAGTGGAGAGAGTTTAGAATTAAAGATTTATTTAAGATTAAGAAAGTAAAAGGAAGACCTGTTGAAAATTATAAGACTGGGAAAACCCCATATTCATCAACATCTTCAACAAATAATGCAGTGATAAATTTTATAGATGCTAATGAGCATATAGTAAATCAAGGAAATTCTATATCGATAAATCCAATAGATGGTAAAGCTTTTTATCATGAATATAGTTTTGTAGGACGTGGCTATAGTGGAGCCTCAATAAATGTTTTGTATAACAAAAAACTTAATAAGCATAATGGTCTATTCCTTTGTAAAGCTATTGAAAACACTTCTACAAAAAAAGCTTCTTATGGATATCTTTTCAATAGTAAAAGATTAGAAAATGGCATTATTTTATTACCTTGTACGTCTGGGAATGAACCTGATTGGAAATTCATGGAAAATTATGTCAAACAAGAACAAAAAGAAATTGCTCAAAAGGTAATAAATTATTATGAACAAAAAATATTAAAAACTGGATTTGATTTGGTGGGATTAGAAGATGTTGAGTGGAAAGTTTTTCCTTTTGCTAAGATTTTTAGGAAAATTCAACGAGGTAGAAGGTTAAAAAAAGATGACCACATAGATGGTGATATCCCTTATGTATCGTCTACATCATTAAATGATGGAGTTGATGAATTCATAGGAAATGACTATAAAGTCAGAAAGTTTAAAAACAACTTAACTCTTGCTAATAGTGGTAGTGTTGGTTCATGCTTTTATCACGCGTATGAATATATAGCTAGTGATCACGTAACATCATTAACTTTGGAAAATGCAGATAAATACATTTATTTGTTTATGGCAACCATCGTTAAACGCCTTGAAGAAAAATATTCATTTAATAGAGAAATCAATGATAAACGAATACGAACAGAAAAACTGATACTACCTGCAGATGAAAACGGCTATCCTCATTGGGAATACATGAGTCAATTCATTCAAAAACTAGAAGTCAAAAAACTCGAAGAAGTACTTGAATATATATATATATATAGATTAGCGATGATTAGGGAGAGACTATTGATTCCGCTAAAAGAGAAAAAGTGGTCTGAATTTTGGATGGCAGATATAGTAACAATCAGCTCAGGAATACGTCTAACAAAAGCAAACCAAGAAAAAGGGAACAGAGCATTTATTGGTTCTTCTGATACAAATAACGGTGTTACAGAATTTGTTAGTAATACAAATAACAGTTTAGACAGTAATGTATTAGGAGTGAACTATAATGGTTCTGTCGTAGAGAATTTCTATCATCCCTATGAAGCAATATTTTCAGATGATGTAAAAAGAATACACTGGATAGATAAGAGTCAAGAGGATAGGTATACCTATTTATTCTTAAAACAAGTAATCCTACTACAAAAAGTTAAATATGCTTATGGATATAAGTTTAATGCTAGGCGTATGAAAAGACAGAAAATAATGTTGCCTGTCAAAGAAGATGGAACACCCGATTATGAATATATGAGAGAATATATTCAGATTGAGGAAATTAAACAAAGTTATGAGTTGTTGAAATATTACAGAAATTAAGTAGGGGTAAGAAATGTCTAAAGGAATAATTTATATCATGACAACCGCTGTGCCTGGTCTTATAAAAATAGGTAAAACAGGCATGGATAATTTTGAGCAAAGAATGTATCAACTAGAACGAAACGGATACTCCAATGTTACTGCTCTTAAACGCAAATTTGCAATCGAAGTAGAAGATTATGATGACAAAGAAAAGCTAATTGATGATATATTTAGCAAGAGCAAGGTTCACAATACAGAACTTTATGCTTTGGACGTGGAGTTAGCTGTGCAACTTCTATCTTCTTTCGAAGGAAATAAAATTTTCCCAAAAGAAAAATCTAAAGAAGAAGTATTTGACGAAGCAACTAAAGAAAGAAAAATCAATACAGATGGAGGTGAGCTACCAGACGGAAAATACTTCTATACTAGAAAAATTAGAGGTTTTGGAGAAGCTAAGGGAACAGCTATTGTTGAAGATGGTATTTTCAAAGTACTAAAGGGGGCAGTTTGTGCTCCTACTTCAAAAGGATTTGTTCCAGAAATAAGGAAGTCTGCTCCAATTGTAAATAACATTCTGGTAGATGATGTAATATGCAATTCTCCTTCAGCAGCTGGTTGGGTTATAGCTGGTAGATCAAATAACGGTTGGCTAGAATGGAAAGATAAGAGTGGTCAACCTATAGATGTATATAGGAAACCATCAAGCTTGTAGGGTGAGGTAATTTATGAATTATATTGATCTTCACATACATACTCAAAAATGCAAATCGGGGGATGGAAACGGAAGAGTTATTTCAACTTCTAACTTGATTAAGAAATTATTAAGCAATCACGTTAAAGTCGCCTCTATAACAAACCATAATAAGTTTGATTTAGAAGAGTTCACCAAAATCACCGAAGAAGAACCAGAATTAGTTATTTTTCCTGGAATAGAACTTGATGTAAGTTTTGATGATGGAAATATTAAGCATATTGTTCTAATTTCTGATCCTATAGTGGCGAGAGATTTTCATCAAGAGTTTTCAAATGATAAAGCTCGTGACTATGATAATTTTCAATTAGAATATCCCTTGTTTATAGAAAAAGTTAAAAAATTCCAAAGAGAAAAAATCATTGTTATTCCACACTTTTTAGATAAAGATAAAAAACGAGCTTTATCGATAGTAGAGAAAGAAAAATTGACAAATGATTTATTAGGTTATGTTGTAATCCTTGAAACAGGTAAATTGAAATCAATGGGTATTATAAATTCGCATAATGAAATTTCTATATTCGGGAGCGATATAAAGAATTGGAGGGATTACGACAGAGAAGTAAAAAAACTTCCACAGTTAAAATTTCAGATTGATAGTTTTGGAAAATTCTACGAACTTGCGTCTAATCCAAGTATTTTTGTAAAAACGGCGCTAAATGAAATGAAAAAGTTGGATATTAGCATTGAAAACTCCTCTTTACAATTATTCAATGATGTTAACGTTATTTTTGGAGAAAAAGGGTCAGGAAAGACCATAATTTTGAAAAATTATATCATTCCTTTTCTCCAGGAGTCAGGATATTCACTAGTTTTTCATGAAGGTAAGGATTATCAAAGGTCTTACGATGAAATTATTTCGAAGATAGGTGAGCAACTTCAAATTGATCAGGAACTAAAACAGAAGTCGATATCTAAATTGTCAGATATTCTATTGTATAAAGAAAGATTTTCTGCTGAGTTTGTAGATGCCTATCTTGCATATCATAAAGAAGAGAAGATATCCAAAAATGCGAAGTTAATCAGATTAACTGAAACAAATTACAGCAAGGTTATATCCGAGAACTTTGATAGTATATTTGTAGAAACCGAATCTAGGCTAAAGAAAATATCAGCAACTAAGAATGTAAATAGGGAAGTTAGAGAAGCGACAGACGAGAGCTTTAATGCGCTAGATATGGAACTAAATAAACTTATAAGTGATGTTGTTTTACTTTCCCATCAAGCTCTTAAAGTAATCTTTTCAATTTCTCAAACTGATAAATTAATTAGCAATGTAAAAAGTGTTCTAGATAAGAAAACGGGGAAAAAATCCAAGCCGAATAATATAGGTTTTCACAAACTTGTATCCGATAGATGTAAATTTGCTATAGCTTGTTCAGAGTTGATAGACAGTCTAGAAAAGCACAAGAAGCTGAAAAGAATCACTTTAGGTGAACTTCCAAACAAAGGAGAAATATTTGTTAATGTTTCTATAGAAGTTTTAGATAAGGAAGAAAAATTCATTAAAGGGTCTCCATTCGATAGAAACAGGATTTCATCCAATAGAGATTTGATAAAAAAGATAAGCGGATTTTCATGGAGCGATTTTTCAAGAATAAATTCTTTATTTTCAGCTGAGGAACTCGGTAAGCATGCTGAGGAATATATTGATGATTGGATTAAAAAGGTGGTCTCAATAGTTAGAAAAGATGGCTTGCAATATGAACCCTCTGAGGGTGAAAAATCTATACTTTCTATTACTGGAATAATAGAGAATACGTCTTATGACTGTTATATTTTTGATGAGATTGAACGAGGTTTAGGACATAAATATATTAGTGATTACTTAATACCAAAATTAATGTTTTTAAGAGATCTAGGCAAGATGGTTATTGTATCTACTCATAATGCAAATATTGCTATAAGTACTTTGCCATCACAAAGCGTTTTTTGTAATTATCAAGGTGATGACTCTGAACATATTTATTATTCAGGCAACATGTATTCTAACGAATTAATATCAATTGATGATATAGACTCATTAGTTTGGGAGAAAGAAGCCTTGAAGCATCTTGAGGGAAGTGGTGAAATGTTTGGTGTAAGGAGAAATATATGGAAATTGAAAGATTAGTTGCTCGTATTAAAAGAATAAAAAACAAAGATGGTGAGATGGAGTCTGTAAGCTTATTTTTTCCTGATTTAGAAGGTAAGTCAATTACTTTATCTGAGTCGGATTCAACAGAAATTGAGAAGTTATTTAATCAAATTTTTGATCAGATTATTCAACAGAAAAAAATAATTGAATTTTATTTGGAGGATGACGAATCAGATTTATTTAGTGAAGTTGCAGACGATATAATACTACAAATAAATTCGGAAATACGACAGTCAGAGTTTGATTTTGAGAGGTTAATTGAAATTTATAACACTGAAAATATAAATTAAGAAGCAACCTTTCTTCACAATAAATGTATGAATTAAAGCGAATAGAAAAAACTAGTCGTCTTTTTTATGTTCAAAGTCTCACATAAGGCTCTATTTAGTACCAAAAGAGTCTCAGTCTTCGAAAAGTAGGAACCAAGCACCCTCTTTTCACTTTATAAGATGGAGGGATTTATAAGTAAATGAAGAAACTTATTAAACAAAAATGCCTTGTGGAAGAGTAGTAGATTTCACTCTTAAAGGTAGAAGGGTGTTTGCTCGCAATAATCTTAATGATTAATATCCAGTACTTTCAAAACTCAAAAATTCGTGACTAAGAAAGGAGGTGAAAGCTTGAAGTATCACTGGAATGGATTAGCTAACTTATTTGCGGATTTAATTGGAAAATATGCGGAAGATCTTGATATTAATAATTTACTTGATCCTATTCCAATTACTTCTGATAATGAAAACGAAATAAAAAAATAATACAAAACCTTCTCAAAACAAGAATTTATAGGGACCTGAACTGTCCTTTCTCGGAGGTAAATGTGTTTGTTCAAAAACATTCTACCAGAGGCTTTTCAGCTCTCTTTTTAATTTTTAACTTAACAGAACAATTTGTTTGATGTGATTGGAAAAATAAAAAGATGAACTAAGGATCATTCTAAAACTATTAAAAATGTTTTAACAAATTAGATCAATAATCAAATGCTTAATAGTATGGTTTTATGTATTATTATCGTTTGAAAATTCAACTGCATTCTTATTGACTAGAGTATAGGATGTAGAAAATCCAGGGATAAAATATCAAAACTATCTGTACTTTTGCTGATAAATGTCTAAACAATAGAAATATCTTTTTTGCATGATAGAAGAAATTGAAGGGATATTTATTATAAAATCCAAAAAACATGTTTTAATATGGATACAGCTAAGTAAAGACAATCGCATTTTGCAGATACTCTGATGGCTTTTCAGATTATTGTGAGTGGAAAATTACTATAAGATGATATTAAGTTTACACTTTTATTTTTAAAGATAAGGAAATTAATATAATTTACATAAATAACTTGCAGACCCTTAGTTTTTGAGGTAGATTTATTGTTTTCTTGAATCAATTAAAGCTATTGCTTTGGTTGTATAAATATGAAAGATCAATAATGGATACTGAACAAGGCATTGCAAGTTGAATTAGCGATGAATTTTGTTCATGTAACGCAGACAACAATTAAGAAAATAAATTTAAATGTATCCCAAAACATCACCATTCATGAAAATACTCATAGTTGCTAACAAATGAAGCTAATAAGCCATTGTGATGAGCTTCAATGTCCATGTATCCATCAAGAATTTTATACATTTGCTCTTTTAATTCAACACCTTCTTCTGAATTGAGCCAGTCATACAGTTTCCCATAACAATAATGTACATTATTATAATAAACTGAGAACATAGGGCTCAGCTCACGGATAGTGTTGTTGATCTCCGAATCATAGAGCTTTGTACTGGGCAACAAGAAGTTATGGTAGTTGGCTTTCCAGTAGCTTAGATATTTCTTGTCATTTAGAGCATCTACTAAGAGTTTTTTTATATTTTCAGTATATTGATCAATCGTTTCATCTGTTAAATCGGCAACTCTTTTAATGGTATGATTGTGTCTGGCAAATTCCTCCTCAAGGCGTTCGGCAGAAAGATTAAAAAGGAAATCTTTGAGCAATGAAATACTGGGATCTTGAGATTCTCTAACTTCTGAAAGGACTTTATTCCAAAGATCCTTTCGATAGGAGGTCATAGTGAGATCTTGTAAAAAAGATCCCCAAAAATGCAGGAGTATCAGTTCTTCGTTTATGGTTTCATTTTGTGAAGTAGAAGATTGCACGATGGCAGGAATGGGAACTTCTTCTAGCTTTTCAGCCAAAAAATCTCGGGTAATCGGAGCTAGTTGAAGCCTCTCATTTAATTCACTCATTTGAAGAATCTGCTTTTCCAATAGTTGCTGTTCTTTCTGCAATTTTTCAATCTGTTTTTGAAGATAAATATTGATCGATTTAGGATAATTTAAGATGTCACGAATATCCTTGATCGAAAAATCCATATTTCTAAGTTGCTTGATTAGAAATAAATTGCGAACATCCTCTTCAGAAAAAATATAGTAACCGTTATCCGGATTGACTGCCGGAGAAATCAGTTGTTCCTCAATGTAATAATAGAGATTTCGTTTATTTAAACCGGTCAATTTGACTACTTGATTACTTCTCAATGGAACACCTTACCTAAACTGTACACCACTGTACACTTTTCTATTACTTAAATCCGAGATATATGGATTTGCGCCATCAATATTACCATTAATTAGATGCTTTCACCAGTTTTTTTAATCTGAAATTAGGTTTGACTGTACATAAACTGTACATGTTAGCTTATATGTAGTTGATATTTAAG
>JAAYSY010000213.1 GCA_012518235.1 Bacteroidales bacterium | reverse complement strand
TCTATCATTTAAGAAGTTCTTTCCCTTTATATATTGTTTTTATAAATTCAAACACTATTTATTCTGCATCCCAATTAGCAGGGTCTTCTCTCCACTCATCTAATAAATGAACATCCTCTTTTTTAATGTATCCTGAACGCAAAGCTTCTTGAATAACTGCTTTATAGTTTGTTAGTGTTAATAGTGGAACCTTTGCTTTTCCAAAAGCATTTTCAGCAATATCAAAACCATATGTAAATGCAGCTACAAGTCCTATAACTTCACATCCATCCCTTCGTATTGCTTCTACTGCCTTTAGGCTACTACCTCCAGTAGATATCAAATCTTCAACTACAACGACATTCATTCCTGGACGCAACTCCCCTTCAATCATATTTTCTAATCCATGATCTTTTGGTGTGGAGCGTACATATACAAAAGGTAAGTTTAACATATCTGCAACCAAAGCTCCTTGGGGTATAGCACCTGTAGCAACACCTGCAATGGCATCAACCTGGCCAAAGTTCTCAAGGATTAATCGAGTTGTTTCTATTTTTACAAAATTGCGTAGAGAAGGATAGGATAATGTTTTTCTATTATCACAATAAAAAGGAGATTTCCATCCTGAAGCCCATGTAAAAGGATTAGATGGTTGTAACTTAATCGCTTTTATTTTCAATAATTTCTCTGCAAATAACTTCTCTAACTTTTCCATACTTTTACAAGATGATATTTATATGTATATTATAAGGTACAAAAATACAGAATATGAATGGATTTCAGAAATAGATTCACAATCTATTTTTCCAAAATAAGAATGATTTCACATCAGCTTATTGAATATTCATTTATTATGCAGTTTTCACCATGTAAAATCAAAAGAAATCCCACTATTTTGAAGTGCGTGTTCTATTTCTGAGAATAAAAACCCTCTATTGGCAACATACCTAATAACTTTAGCCTGTGTTTGCGAATGATTTTCTTCTGGTTTCATTTTAAGACTTTTTATCTTTCTCTGAATAAGGATAGATAAATTTTCCATATAAACCTTCCTATCCATATTCTCTAAAGCCTCTTCAATTAACACTGAATCTATTCGTTTCTGTAGTAACCCTTGCTTTATTTTCAACCTTCCCCACCGAGAAAAAGTCACTTTATCATTTACAAAAGCTTTACAAAAACGTTTTTCATCCAAAAACTGCTCATTTTCCAACCAAAGAATTATTTTATTTTTCTCAATTGCAGAAAGATCAAACTTAGCTAATCGTTGCATAACATCCCATTTTGATCGCTCTGCCTTTGAACAGTAAGAGGCAACTCTATTTAAGGCCTTACTATATTCCTCATGATTTATTGCACCCATTTCTCAGCTCTTATAAAACGATCACAGTGGTAAAAATCTTGCATAAGCTCTACATTTGAATACCCCATATTTTTGAGCATCACAACTATTTCCTTTCCAAACAATCTATTGATTTCAAAGTATAACACTCCATTTTCATGTAACAGCGACTTACTTATTTCGGCTATTTTTCGATAATAAATCAACGGATCATTATTCGGAACAAACAAGGCTAAATCAGGTTCCCAATCTAAAACATTCCGATCCATTCCTATTCGCTCTTTTTCTGTTATATATGGAGGATTACTAACAATAAGATCAAAAAAAGAATCTGTAGGTGAAACATTAAACAAATCGATTTGCTTGAAAACAACAGAACTATTGTTTTTTAAATTGTTCCCTTCTGCTATTTTTAATGCTTCACTAGACACATCCCATGCTTCAACATAAGACCCAGCAATTCCTTTACACAAAGAGATCGCAATACAACCACTTCCTGTACCTATATCTAAAATCCTTGTTACCTTACTTTCACGCTTAATGATCATATCCACCAAGAGTTCCGTTTCTGCTCGCGGAATTAACACTCCATCAGCAACGTTAAAAATATGTCCCATAAATTCAGTTTGACCAGTAATATACTGAATAGGCTCTGATTGCTGCAATCTATTTAGAATTGAACTTAATTCTTTCTTTTGTTTCTCAGATATTATAATATCTTTGTCAAGATAGAGTGAAAGATAATTAATCTTTAATAGATCTTCGCAAATAATTTTACTTAGAGATTTTAATTCCTCTCGAGTGTATAAATCTTTTAAGGAATCATATATTTGTACTAATATTGGATGACGATTATGTTTCATAACACAAAAATACAAAATCCCAATAAGATAAAGCACTATGGAAAAAGAAAAATATATGTGGCGATGCATAGAGCTTGCCAAAAATGGATTAAGTACGGTTTCGTCTAACCCTATGGTTGGTGCTGTTATTGTTGACAATAAAACAATAATAGGCGAAGGTTACCATATGATACCAGGAGGACCTCACGCAGAAGTTAATGCGATTAACTCTGTTAAAGATAAAAGCCGATTAACTCAAAGCACTTTGTATGTCAACCTAGAACCCTGTTCTCATTTTGGTAAAACAGCTCCTTGCAGTCAACTAATAATTGATCACAAAATACCTAAAGTAGTAATAGGTTGCAAAGACCCTTTTAGAGAGGTTTCAGGCAAAGGTATTAAACAATTAGAAGAGGCTGGAATAGAAGTCATTATCGGTGTGTTAGAGAAAGAGTGTGAAACACTTAATAAACGCTTCATAAAGAATCAAACGCATCAACGTCCTTATATCATCTTGAAGTGGGCTGAGTCAGCAGATGGATATATGGATAGAATAAGAAAAGATGGGACTCCCGCTAAGTTATCTACCGACTTAACAAATATGGTAGTTCATAAAAAAAGAAGTGAGGCTTCTGCTATAATGGTAGGAACACAAACAGCCCTCCTAGACAACCCCATACTAAATGTAAGAAATTGGTCTGGTACAAATCCAGTACGTGTTCTAATAGACCAAACATTGAGGCTTCCTAGACCTTTATTGCATCTTTTCGACAAACAAATTCAAACGTATGTATTTACAGCTAGAGAAAAGAAATCGGCAGACAATCTAACCTTTATAACGATTGACTTTGAAAAAAACATGCTCAACCAAATAGTAAATGAGATTTACAAAAGGAACCTTAGCACTCTTTTAGTTGAGGGAGGAAGCTCTTTACATCAATCTTTTATTGAGGCTAATTTATGGGATGAAATACATATCGAAAGAAGTCAAGACACTTTAATTAGAGGTATTCCAGCTCCTAAAATTAAAGGAAATGCTGTTCGAACCGAAGAACGTCACTTTGGTGTTAACTATGATATCTATTATAATTATCAAAGCTAAACTTATATAAATAGAATAAAACGCCCTTTATATATATAAATAAATATAAAACTTCCTATTAGAGTGGAAAATGGGGAAAATTGTTTCTATTTTTGCATTCTATACATTTAAATTAGATTAATGAAGACAAAGTGGTTACCTATATTAGTTGTGTTAGTTACTATTTTCTCATTCTCATCGTGTTTGAAATCAGACGATGATATTGAATATAGTTCGAATGATATTATTTCATATTTTGCTCTTCCTGATATTCTAGGAAAACAATACTATTTCACTATCGATCAAATCAATGGTGAGATTTACAATAGGGATTCTCTTCCTTATAAATCTGATACAATAATTGATAAAATATTAATAAAGCAAATATCAAGTGGAGGAATTATTGAATACGATAACTCTTATTTTGAATATCTTGTAGACTCTGTTGACTTACGAAAACCACTAGAATTAACAGTACATGCACCTGATGGAAAGAATTCTAAAAAATATGAGGTTAAAGTAAATGTACATCAACAAGAACCTGACTCATTAACTTGGAAATTCTTAGGTAATAAATTTCCTGACGCTTTCAGTAATTCACATCAAACAATTATATTAAACGATCAACTTTTAGCTTATAGCCCTGAAGGGAAAGTAGCCACATCGAAACTTTCTGATGGAGCTAACTGGACACTTGAGAAAACTACTGCCCCAGACAACTTAAACATCAATACACTTATAGCTAGTCAAAACACACTCTATGGAGTAACAACAGAAGGAGAAGTTTTTGAATCAACAGATGGACTTCAATTCAACAAAAATGAAATAATGAGTCAGCAGTTCGTGGTTACACTCATACATAGCTATAAAAACAAAATCTTTGGTATTGTAAAAGAAAACGAGACTACGTATTTTGCAACCATCACTCTTAATGGCGATGAAAATTGGTCTATTTTTGAAGAAGTTCCTACAAACTTCCCTATTGAAAACATATCGGCAATAAATTACACAACACGAACTGGAACTGACCGAATTATAATGGTAGGAAAACCTGAATCGCCAAGTACTACAACTACTCCATGGTTTACAACAAATGGTAAAAACTGGTTCGATATGACATCGGAAACAACTAGTCTAGCCTGCCCTTATATGGACCATCCAACTTTAATTCACTACGACAATAAATTTTATATTTTTGGAGGAGAGTTTAAATCAATATATACTTCTAAAGAGGCTATTACATGGAGAGAAACAAAAGAGAAATTCCTTCTAAATGCATCATTCCTTCATAGAACAAACTACTCATTAGTTGTTGATGATAATAATTATATTTGGACAACATGGGGAAATGAAAAAGAAATATGGAGAGGACGATTAAATAAATTAGGGTTTAAAAATTATAACCATTAATTTTACTCGAGATTATATAAACGAAAAACAATCAATGCAGCGTAACAAAATCGACATAAAAAGTATTCCACAACATGTAGCTATCATCATGGATGGAAACGGACGATGGGCACAACTCAGAGGGGAACAAAGAAGTTTTGGTCATCAAGCAGGATCAGAAGTAGTACACACTATTGCAAAAGAAGCCGCAAAGATTGGAGTTCGCTACCTAACTCTATATACTTTCTCTATAGAGAATTGGAGTCGTCCATCTGACGAGATAGATGCTCTCATGAACTTACTTACTGCTTCATTAGATGAGCAATCTTTCATTGATAACAATATCGTATTTAAAGTAATTGGCGACATAACTAAACTTCCTATCAATGTACAGGAAGGATTATCAAGGTGCATAAAAAACACATCTAGTAACACAGGTATGTGTTTAACTTTAGCCCTTAGTTATTCTTCTAGGTGGGAGATAACAAATGCCACGAAGCAAATTGCGACCAAAGTAAAAGAAGGGCTGTTAGACAGCAACGAAATAACAGAAGATTGCATAAGCAATCACTTAACAACATATAATATGCCTGATCCAGATTTATTAATCCGTACAGGTGGTGAGTTCAGGCTTAGCAATTATTTATTATGGCAATGTGCATACACTGAACTATACTTTTGCGAAATCTATTGGCCAGACTTCACAGAAAATGATTTTCACAATGCTATAATGGATTACCAACAACGAGAAAGACGTTATGGTAAAACAAGAGAACAAATTATTTAAGAACAAAACTAAATCTATATATAGATGCATTATCGAATGATCTCCTTATTTATCTGCTTACTCTATTTTACTACTGGAGTGTTAGGACAAGAGTTAGAAAATAATGATAATTCCAAAGAGGATAGCCCTGTTATTCTTTATTCAAGCACCCCCAAAAAGTATGAAATTGCAGACATTCAAGTAGAAGGTGTTCCTAACTATGAAGATTATGTATTAATTGGTTTATCTGGACTTTCAGTAGGACAAACTATATTAGTGCCAGGAGATGATATAACTCAAGCAATTAGACGTTACTGGAGACATGGTTTATTTTCTGATGTAAAAATAACAGCAGAAAAAATAGTGGATGATAAAATCTATTTAAAAATAAGTCTGACCCAAAGACCTAGAATTACAGACATACGATATCATGGGGTTAAGAAATCGGAAAGAACTGATTTAGAAGCTAAGCTGGGATTAGTTAAAGGAGGTCAGGTTACACCAAATCTTATAAATAGGGCTCAAACTATTATTGATAGATACTTTGATGATAAGGGCTTCAAAAATGCAGAGGTTACTATTCTACAAAAAGATGACCCTGAAAAAGAGAACCAAATTTACTTAGATGTAAAAGTTGATAAGAAAGGTAAAATTAAAGTTAGACGCATCTATATCACAGGAAATGAGGCTTTGACTAATCTTAAGATTAAGAAGGCAATGAAGAAAACAAACGAGGTGGGCCGAGTACGCAACTGGTTTAAATCTAAAAAGTTTGTTTCTGAAAACTATGAGGCTGATAAAGAGCGAATCATTGAAAAGTACAATGAAATAGGTCATAGAGATGCGGAGATCATTAGTGACAGTGTAGTTCTTGTTACTGATAAACGTGTAGATGTATATATTGAGGTTGAGGAAGGTGACCAATACTTTTTACGAGATGTAAACTGGATTGGAAATACGTTATATCCATCAGAGTTCTTAAACCAAGTACTTCAAATGAAAAAGGGTGATGTGTACAACCAAAAACTTATTACGGAAAGAACTTTAACCGATGATGATGCTATTGGTAATTTATACTATAACAATGGTTATCTATTTTATCATTTAGAGCCTGTAGAGGTAAATATCGATGGGGATTCTATCGACCTAGAAATGAGAATTTATGAAGGTAGACAGGCTACAATTAACAAGGTTACAATTAATGGTAACGATCGTTTATATGAAAATGTCGTCCGCCGCGAATTAAGAACTCGTCCAGGCGAGTTATTTAGCAAAGATGACTTAATGCGTTCAATGCGTGAAATTCAACAAATGGGACACTTTGACCCAGAAGCTATTGGACAAAATGCAAACCTTGTACAACCTGACCCTGTAAATGGAACGGTTGATATTAACTACCAATTAGAGTCTAAGGCTAACGACCAAATAGAATTCTCTGCTGGTTGGGGACAGACAGGAGTTATTGGTAAGCTAAGCTTGAGATTTACAAACTTTTCTATGCCTAACCTTTTCAAGAAAAACAAAAATTATAGAGGTTTCTTACCACAAGGAGATGGGCAAACCCTTACTGTTAGTGCACAAACTAATGCTAAATACTATCAATCCTATAGTTTATCTTTCTTTGATCCATGGTTTGGAGGAAAAAGGCCTAACTCTTTCTCTCTATCTATGTTCTTTTCTAAACAAACAGATATTAGTAGCCAGTACTATAATAACTCTTACATAAACAATCTGCAAAACATGTATTATGGAGGTTTATATGGTGGGTCAGGAATGTACAACTATGGTAACTACACTAGTTTTGAGAACTTTTACGACCCAGATAAATCTATTAAAATGTTTGGTGTTGCTGCAGGATGGGGTAAGCGTTTAAAGTGGCCTGATGACTTCTTTACGCTAACTGCTGAGTTAGCGTATACACGCTACATATTAAAAGATTGGATGTATTTCCCTGTAACTGATGGAAATAGTAATAACATTAGTCTAAATATAACACTTGCTAGAAGTTCGATTGATAACCCACTTTATCCAAGAAGTGGTTCCGAATTCTCACTTTCAGCACAATTAACTCCACCCTATTCACTGTTTGATGGAAAGGATTATAGTAAGTATGATCAGACTAAGGTTGAGGATATGAATAAAATGCACAAGTGGATTGAATACCACAAATGGAAATTCAGATCTAAAACTTACACTCCACTAGTTGATCCTACTCGATACAAAAGAACACCTGTTCTGATGACTCGCGTTGAGTTTGGATTACTTGGACACTATAACAAAAATAAGAAATCTCCTTTTGAGACATTTGATATGGGAGGAGATGGTATGACAGGATACTCAAGTTATGCAACAGAAAGTATAGCTTTACGTGGATATGAAAATAGTTCTTTAACTCCTTATAGAGGTGCAGAAGGTTATGCATACACTCGGTTAGGACTAGAACTAAGATATCCAATTATACTAGAACCTAGCTCTACCATATATGCTTTGGGATTCGTAGAGGCAGGTAATGCATGGAATGACATTAAAAACTTTAACCCATTTGATCTTAAAAGATCTGCTGGTCTAGGTGTTCGTATTTTCTTACCTATGATTGGTATGATGGGTATTGACTGGGCTTATGGATTTGATAAAGTATTTAGTTCAAAAGAATATGGAGGTAGCCAAATTCACTTTATCTTAGGCCAAGAATTTTAACTCTTAAAAAAACAACAATGAAAAGAATAGGATTTGTATTGATAGCACTTTTAGCAATTAGCATCACTGCTAATGCTCAAAGATTTGCTCTTATTGATATGGAATATATTTTAGAACATATTCCAGCATACAATGAAGGAATGAATAAACTTGATAGTAAAGCTGAAACATGGCAGAAAGAAATTCAATTAATTGGTGAACAAGCTGAAACCATGTACAAAAACTATCAGAATAAAATTAGTACCTTAAGTGACAAACAACGTAAGCTTGAGGAGGAATCAATTATAGCTAAAGAAAAAGAACTTGCTGAATTGAGAAGAAAGTACTTTGGACCTGAAGGTGAAATGGCTACAGAACAAAACAGTATTATTCAACCTATTGAAGATGCTATATACCAAGCTGTAAAAGAGTTGTCTGAAACTCAAGGATATAGTGTTGTTTTAGATAGGGCTTCAGCAACAAGTATTATTTTTGCTTCTCCTGCCATAGACATAAGTAATGAGGTTCTTTATAAACTAGGTTATTCAAATTAATTTTATACATTTGTAGCTACGAGATTGTAAAATGACAATTAAAAATAAACTATACACTATGCTTAAAAAATTCGCATTATTTATTTTATTGGCCTTACCTATTGGCCTCTTTGCACAAACTCTTAAGTTTGGACATTTAAATTCTCAGGAAATAATTGTTTCAATGCCTGAGTTTCAAAAAGCTGAAACTGAAATGGAAGCCCTACAAAAAAAGTATGGCGAAGAAATGCAAAGAACTCAAGAGGAATTCAACAAAAAGTTTCAAGAATTCCAGCAATCTGTTGACTCTCTTCCATCAAATATAGCAGAGAGAAGACAAAGAGAATTACAAGATATGGCTCAAAGACAAGAGCAATTTCAACAAGAAGCATACGAAGCTATGCAGCAAGCTCAAGGAGACTTGATGATGCCTATCTATAAAAAACTAGATGATGCAATACAATCAGTGGGTAAAAGTCAAGGCTTTACTTATATTTTTGATATTGCTAGAACATCAATTCCTTATATTAACACTGATCAAAGCACAGATGTAACTACATCTGTGAAATCTAAATTGGGAATTTAAATAACTAAGAAAGCAATTATAGCTTCAAATGTTTACAAAAGGGAGACTATGCTGCGAAGCTTTTCTCCCTTTTGTAATATATATATTTATCATTTATGTTATCTCAAAAATCGGGACCTATAGGTGTTTTTGACTCTGGATACGGAGGCTTAACCATATTGAAAGAAATCAAGAAGTTGTTACCTAATTACGATTATCTTTATCTAGGTGACAATGCACGAACTCCATATGGTACTCGCTCCTTTGATATAGTCTATTCTTTTACACTACAAGCTGTTAAACGCCTTTTTGAAGAAGGATGTCACCTAGTTATATTAGCTTGTAATACAGCTTCTGCTAAGGCTTTACGAAGCATTCAAATAAATGACCTTCCAAAACTAGACCCAAACAGAAGAGTTCTGGGTGTAATTCGACCTACGGTTGAATCATTAGGAGAAATAACCCAATCAAATCATGTTGGTATCTTAGCCACTGCAGGTACGGTTTTATCAAACTCCTATCCACTTGAAATAACCAAACTCTATCCAACAATTGAAGTTACAAGTGAATCTTGTCCAATGTGGGTGCCTCTTGTTGAAAATAACGAAGCTGATAAAGATGGAGCTGACTACTTTGTTAAACAACATATAAATAGACTACTAAATCAAGATCGATTAATTGATACTATTATTTTAGGATGTACACATTATCCTATACTCTTACCTAAAATAAAAGAATATACACCTGAACATATAAATGTGGTTTCGCAAGGTGAATATGTAGCTAAAAGCTTAGAAGATTATTTGTTTAGACACCCAGAAATGGAACAAAAATGCACAAAGAATAGCACTTCCACTTATTACACTACGGAGTCTACAGACAAATTCATAGAGTCTGCTACTTTGTTTTTGAAAGAAGATATAACGGTAGAACACATTGATTTAATGTAAAGAAACAGAACAACATGAAAGAAGAACATAAATCTGAAACAACACTTGTTTTCACAGGCCTAAAATGGGAGGCTGAGATAATAAAGGGCTTACTAGAAAGTAATGACATAAGATGTATTGTAGAAAATAGCTCACTATCTGTATTCAGTCCTTATATCGATTCGCAAGGAGCCAAAATTTTTGTATTAAATGAAAATGCTGAGCTAGCAAAAAATTTAATTGAGAATAAAGAAGAATGATAGCAAACACAAAAAGAATAGCCATTAAACTAGGCAGTAATGTTTTAACACGTCCTGATGGCTCATTGAATATAACACAAATATCAGCTCTTGTAGACCAAGTGGCTTATTTATATAAAAAAGAAATAGAAGTTATTCTTATATCTTCTGGTGCAGTTGCTGCTGGAAAAAGTGAATTAGCTATTGAAAATAAATTAGATAGTGTTGATCAGCGTCAGCTATTTTCAGCTATTGGACAAGCTAAACTCATCAATAGATATTATGAGTTTTTTAGGGAACACGGAATTACAGTGGGACAAGTATTAACCACTAAAGATAGCTTTAGAACTAGAAGTCATTATTTGAACCAGCGAAATTGTATGCGTGTAATGTTAGACAATGGTGTTATTCCTATTGTCAACGAAAATGATACTATATCTGTATCAGAACTCATGTTCACAGATAATGATGAACTATCTGGCTTAATAGCCTCTATGATGGGAGCTCAATCTTTAATAATTCTAAGTAATGTAGATGGAATCTATGATGGTCCTCCACAATTACCTAGTAGTAAAGTAATTAGAGTTATTGATCAAGACATAGACTTATCTAGTTATATTCAAAGTACAAAGTCCTCGTTTGGTAGAGGTGGTATGCTAACAAAGAGCTCAATTGCAAAAAAAATTGCCGATGAAGGCATAAAAGTAATTATTGCTAATGGTACGAAAAAAAACATATTAGTTGATTTAATCGAAGACCCCAAAAACACAATTGCAACTGTTTTCACTCCAAATAAAGAACCCGTATCAGTAGTAAAAAAATGGATTGCACATAGTGAAGAATTCGCAACTGGAGAAATTCATCTTAATAAAGAGGCTACAGATATCATCATGTCAAACCAAGTAGCTAGTATTTTACCTATAGGTGTAATTAATGTCAAAGGAAACTTTGAAAAAGATGATTTAGTGCGTATAATGAGTTATAAGAGTGAACCTATTGGTGTTGGGCGAGTAAACTATGACGCAGAAAAAGCTCGATCCTTTATGGGGAAACACCAAAAAAAAGAAATGGTTCACTATGATTTTTTATACATAGAATAGAAAAATATACTTTACAATATGAGTTTACAAAATCGATTAAAAGCTGTTAAGCAAGCGGGAAGAGAACTTCAAAAACTAGATGAAGCAGGTATCAATAATATACTACTAGCCGTTTCTCAAGCTGCTCTAGAGAACTCTGAATATATATTAGAGGAGAATAAAAAAGACTTAATCGAAATGAGTCCTGAAGACCCAAAATATGATCGATTAAAACTAACCCCAGATAGAATTAAAGCTATTGCTTCTGATATAAAAAATGTAGCTTCTCTCCCATCTCCTTTAGGCTTAGAATTATTCAAACAGACATTACCTAACGGTTTATTACTACGTAAAATATCTGTTCCCTTTGGAGTCATTGGGGTTATTTATGAAGCCCGTCCTAATGTTAGTTTTGATGTCTTTTCACTCTGTTTCAAAAGTGGTAGCGCTTGTGTACTTAAAGGTGGAAGTGATGCTCACAACTCCAATCAAGCAATTATTAGTGTCATTCATAAAGTCTTAGATCAATTTAATTATACACGAGATATTGTAGAACTATTACCTAGTGATAGAGAATCCACAAACGAACTGCTGCAAGCGGAAGGTTTTGTTGACCTATTAATTCCTAGAGGAAGTGCTGGATTAATAAACTACGTCCGTAAAAATGCAACCATCCCAGTTATAGAAACAGGAATTGGTATTTGTCATACTTACTTTGATGAATTTGGAGATCTAGATAAAGGGATATCCATTATAACAAATGCAAAAACTAGAAGAGTCAGCGTTTGTAACGCCATGGAGTGTTTAATTATACATAAAAGTCGATTGAAAGACCTACCTGCTTTATGTGCGAATCTAGAAAAAAAGAATGTTATACTTTATGTAGATAATCAAGCCAAGCAAGTACTAGATAGTAATTATCCTGACACTCTACTAAAAGATGCTACTGAAGGAGATTATGGAAAAGAGTTCCTAGACTACAAGTTAGCAATTAAAACAGTAGATGACATTGATGAAGCAATAGATCATATTTTCATCAATGGCTCCAAGCACAGTGAATGCATCATAACAGAAGATGAAAAAAATGGAAGATACTTTCAACAATTAGTCGATGCTGCTTGTGTTTACAAAAATGCATCTACAGCATTTACAGATGGTGCTCAATTTGGTTTAGGAGCAGAAATAGGCATCAGCACACAAAAGCTACATGCAAGAGGTCCTATGGCACTTGCAGAAATAACTTCTTACAAATGGTTAATTGATGGCGAAGGACAAGTTAGAAATCCTTAACCCCTAAAGAATAAAAATATGAAAAAATTCACTAGTGTTAATGACTTAACAGACATCAAATCGGCAGTGCAAGAAGCTTTTGAAATTAAAAAGAATCGCTTCAAATATGTAGAGGTGGGACGCAACAAAACACTGCTTATGATTTTCTTCAACTCAAGCTTACGTACTCGACTCAGCACACAAAAAGCAGCTTTGAACTTAGGTATGAATGTTATCGTCTTAGATATAAATCAGGGTGCATGGCAATTAGAAACCAACCGTGGTGTAATTATGGATGGAGATAAACCAGAGCATCTTTTAGAAGCTATTCCAGTAATGGGATGTTACTGTGACATAATCGGAGTCCGCTCTTTTGCCCAATTTAAAAGCAAAGAAGAAGATTACAATGAAGTTATCATTAATCAATTCATTAAATATTCGGGGCGACCTGTTTTCTCTATGGAAGCGGCAACAAGACATCCATTACAAAGTTTTGCTGATTTAATTACTATTGAAGAGTATAAAAAAACAGAAAAACCAAAGGTGGTTCTTAGTTGGGCTCCTCACCCTAAATCTTTACCACAAGCTGTTCCTAACTCTTTTGCAGAATGGATGAACGTTACAGATTATGATTTCGTAATAACACATCCTGAAGGATATGAGTTAGACCCCATGTTCGTAGGACAGGCAAAAGTTGAGTATAATCAAATGAAAGCCTTTGAGGGCGCTGATTTTATTTATGCTAAAAATTGGGCAGCTTATCGTGATGAGCACTATGGTAAAATTCTTAGTACAGATAGGTCATGGACTGTAGGAAAAGAGCAAATGAGTGTTACTAATAATGCCTATTTTATGCACTGTTTGCCTGTTAGAAGGAATATGATTGTTACAGACGAAGTAATCGAAAGTCCTCAATCTTTAGTTATTCCTGAAGCTGCCAATCGTGAAATTTCAGCTACAGTTATTCTAAAAAAACTATTAGAAGGTTTAGAGTAATTTACCTTAGTACCTAATCTTCTTATCGAAAGGTACAATAGGGAATAAATGGTTATTCAAAATGGATCATTTATTCCCTATTTTGTATACTAAAGATTGTCTATTTCCTGCATAATCAAAATAGGAAAAAACAACCTGAACCAAATCTTCATTCACAATATACTTATGTAAAGGAATAGAACAGTAAACTCTATCCGTATATGAAAAGTGATCATCACTTGCGTCATGATAAAGTGATAAAAAAATAGTCTTAACTCCTTCTAAATAAACCACACTCTCCTCAATAAAAGCCAACTTATGTTTAGATGCTTCTGCTAGTCGAATCTGAAGTAACAAATTCAAATAATCATTTCCAACCCAACCACTCTGAAGACTAACAGGGTCTTGTTTTAATTCAGGAAACATAGAAGGAAGAAGTGGTTCCGTTGCAATGGGATAACCTAAACTATAAAGTATAATTGCCTCTTTTGACCCTGTTATTTCATAATAACAAACAACTCGTTTCGTTTCTTTAGCCTCTAAAACTGTATTCGTTTTGTCTTGCAATACGCTATACATTTCGTAATCATCAGTAACTAAAAAGGCTACTTTTCCCTCTATGTCTGCTTGTACCGTAGCAAAAGACAATAAAACAGGAGGGAACGTATTTTTATAACTATTTCCATCACATGAGGAGCAAAGTATAGACAAATAAAACAATGCTCCCATTAGATAATATGATGATTTAGTTATTCTGTACATCCAGTTGCTTTTAAATAATTAATCAATGGATTAGCATACATTAAGAGCATTTTATGTCTTAAAAAACTCTCATCCTTGTTATCTATTTTTATTTTTCCTATTTGTTTATCCAAGTAAATACTAAAGTTATGCTTTTCTTCTTCAGTATAATGGGTAGTGAAATTATTAGAATCACTCAGCATATCATTTGCAATGTAATTAACTGGATAAATCTTATAATTTTGATGAATCTGCTGATCAATTAGTTTTGATATAGTTTGGAATAGCTCATTTTTAGGAAGTGAAGCATCTAGTTCATCTAATTTCTGATTAATACAAGGTGTGGTTTTAAAATGAACTCGCCCCTTATACCCAAATAGACCCACTTCCATATTCTGAAGATCATCTTTTGTTGTCTTAGCATAACTAGGATTATCACGTTTAAGTTGAAACTCTTGAGCTTTTAAAAAATCACATGGATCATATTCATATGAAATAGATAAAGGGACAATATTTATATTCTTTAATCTAGAAAGAACCGTTCCCTCACCTCCCATTGCAAACATTTTCAACACACTATCTTGTGTTCTATCATCCGAATCTTTTGCACGTCCCTCTCGCTGAGCAATCCAAATTGATTGTTTTTTATCTTTAATTGTATGATGCATATATCGAGACATACGAGCAGACGATTCAAGCATCTGCCGCATAGTCAATGCACGTTGCACAATAAACGATTTATTTATTCTAACTAGGCGTTTAATCCAAGGATAAACTAAGAGATTATCACCAATGGCTATTTCCACTGTATCCAATCCATTTTCAACCAATAGGACAGAAAGAAATCCAGCATCTAAAATAATATCTCTATGATTAGAAATATAAGTGTAAGCAGTATCTAAAGAATTTGCAGACAAATCGATGCTTATACCATCCGTATAATCATCAGCTATTCTTTCCAAGATGCCATACGCAAACGCCTTCTGAAAATCTAACTTCGTCTTACAAGCCCGAATTTTCTCCGCCAACATATCAAATGGGATACCTGGTGCAACAAATGAAGTAGCCTTCTGAAAAGCAGGGTCTTCTATTAGTTGTTCAAATACCTCTGGAAGCTCATCATCATAATATGGTCGTATTTCGTCAAACTCTGTCGTCTTTTTCATATCTAAACATTTATTAAAAAGCACTTTCAACCAGCTCGGTTAACACTTGGCGCATACTTAGTCCTGC
>JAAYSY010000212.1 GCA_012518235.1 Bacteroidales bacterium | reverse complement strand
GCCTCTCGGCGACCATCATGCTCTCAAGCATGATCTCCATTAAATCATGTAGCCCATTTTCACGTTCTGAATGTTTGGCTATTACACTGGAAAGTTGTTCCTTTGATAATAACATAGTCTTTGAATTCTATGGTTTTTCTTTTGATAATTACAAAACTAATATAGTTTTTAGACTATGTTCTTTTTTTCTTACACAGACACACTTTTTGGAACAGTATCTAGTGCTATGTTAGGACTAGACACACAAGATAATAAAAAAGAGGAGGGTAAATTCCCCTCCTCTTTTTTATTATGAAAAGTAAACCTTTAGATTACTTTTCCTCTTCCTTTTTATCTTGTCCCCAAGAAAGTTCAGCTAAGCGAGAATAGTTTTTATATCTCCATTTAGCATTATCTTGTGCAGCTTGGAATAATTCTTCAGCTTCGTTAGGATATAATGTTCTTACACTAGAATAACGTCTTTCACCCATTAAGAAGTCATGGAATTTATCCCATTCTGGTTCTTTCGAGTCCAAAACAAAAGGATTCTTTCCTTCAGCTTCTAGTTGAGGATTGTAACGCCATAAGTGCCAGTAACCACATTCTACCGCCTTTTTCTCTTCTTGTTGAGATAGTCCCATACCTCCACGGATACCATGACTAATACAAGGAGAGTAAGCAATAATTAATGAGGGGCCATCATATGCTTCTGCTTCACGAATAGCTCTTAGTGTTTGAGAGTGATTAGCTCCCATAGCAATTTGAGCTACGTAAACATATCCATAAGTTGTTGCCATTAAACCTAAGTCTTTCTTTCGTACACGCTTACCTGCAGCAGCAAATTTAGCAATTGCTCCAAGCGGAGTTGCTTTAGATGATTGGCCACCTGTGTTAGAGTAAACTTCGGTATCAAGTACCATAATGTTTACATCTTTACCACTAGCAATAACGTGGTCTAATCCACCAAAACCGATGTCATAAGAAGCACCATCACCACCAATAATCCATTGTGAACGTTTTACTAAGTAGTGTTTAATCCCTTCTATTTCTTTACAGATTTTGCAAGTGCATTTTTCTAATAATGGAATGATTTGATCAGCTAACTCTTTTGTTTTATCTGCATCATTTTTGTTTTCAATCCACTCTTTGAATAATGCTTTTATTTCACTCGTACATTCGTTGCAATCTTGTGCTTCGTTCATTAAGCGCTCAATACGATCTCTCATTTTTTCGTTAGCGAGTTGCATACCTAATCCAAACTCACAGAAGTCTTCGAATAATGAGTTAGCCCAAGCAGGACCTTCACCTCTATCATTAGTAGTATAAGGAGTAGAAGGTACAGAACCTGAATAAATAGACGAACAACCTGTAGCATTAGCAACCATTTGGCGATCACCAAATAATTGAGTTAATAGTTTAACGTAAGGAGTTTCACCACAACCTGCACATGCTCCAGAGAATTCAAATAATGGAGTAGCAAATTGTGAGTTTTTTACTGTGCTCTTAACATCAACTAAGTGTTGTTTGCTTTTTACATTATCAATGCAATACTCCCAATGAGGTGCTTGTTCCATTTGTGTCTCTAATGGTTTCATCTTAAGAGCAGTACCACCTTTTCTTGGGTTTCCTGGACAGATATCAGCACAGTTACCACAACCTAAACAGTCTAATACATCAACTTGTATACGGAAGGTTAAATCGTTGAATTGTCTTCCTACTGCTTTCAATGTTGGGAACTCAGCTCCATTTTGTTCTTTTTCATCTAATAAGAAAGGACGAATAGAAGCATGAGGACAAACGTAAGCACATTGGTTACATTGAATACAGTTTTCAGGATTCCATTCAGGAACAAAAGCAGCAACACCACGTTTTTCATATTTTGCTGTTCCAGCCATCCAAGTTCCATCTTCTATACCTTTAAAAGTTGAAACTGGAAGTGAATCACCATCTTGTGCATTAATAGGAAATACTACTTCATTGATGAAGTCTGGATAATTATTTTCTTCTGGCTTATCCGATGGAAGATTTGCCCATGCAGGATCTACTTGAAGTTCTTTATATTCATCTCCTCTATCAACTGCAGCATAGTTCATATTTACTATGTCTTCTCCCTTACGACCATAAGATTTAACAATGAATGCTTTCATTTGCTCTACTGCTAAATCAGTAGGTATGATACCTGTGATACGGAAGAATGCAGATTGTAGAATAGTATTGGTACGATTACCTAATCCTATTTGCTGCGCAATTTCAGTGGCATTGATATAATATACCTTGATATTATCTTTAGCAAACTTGCGTTTTACATCATTAGGTAAGTTTTTAGCCAATTCTTCACCTTCCCAAATAGTATTAAGTAAGAATGTTCCATTTTTACGTAAACCGCGAGTCATATCATACATTCTTAAATAAGCTTGTACATGACAGGCCACAAAATTTGGTGTGTTTACGAAGTATGTAGAACGAATAGGTGAGTCACCAAAGCGTAAGTGAGAACAAGTAAATCCTCCTGACTTTTTAGAGTCGTAAGAGAAGTAGGCTTGACAATATTTATCGGTGTTATCACCAATAATTTTAATTGAGTTTTTATTTGCACCTACGGTACCATCAGAACCTAAACCATAGAATTTAGCTTCAAACATGTCATCACCACCTAGAGCTAATTCTTCTTTTTCTGGAAGTGAAGTAAAGGTTACATCATCTACAATACCAATAGTGAAATTGTTCTTAGGTAGTTTTTGATCTAAGTTTTCAAAAACAGAAATTATTTGTGCTGGAGTAGTATCTTTTGAAGATAATCCATAACGTCCACCTACAACTAAAGGAGCATTTTCTTGATCATAGAAACAATCTTTCACATCTAAGTATAGAGGCTCACCAGTAGAGCCTGGTTCTTTAGTACGATCAAGAACAGCTATTTTTGTAGCTGTTTTTGGAACAGCAGCTAAGAAATGTTTTGCAGAGAATGGACGATATAAGTGAACAGCAACAAGACCTACTTTTTCACCTTGTTCCATCATATGGTCTATTGCTTCACGGGCTGCTTCAGTTACTGAACCCATTGCAATAATTACACGGTCAGCATCTTCTGCACCATAGTAGTTAAATAGTCCGTATTTTCTACCTGTTATTTTTGAAATCTCATTCATATATTCCTCTACAATAGCAGGAACTGCATCGTAGTAAGAGTTTATAGCTTCTCTATGTTGGAAATATACGTCTGGATTTTCAGCCATACCCCTCATTACAGGAGCTGAAGGTTTAAGCGCACGTTGACGGAACTCATGAAGAGCTTCTTTATCAATTAAGTGGACTAAATCTTTATCTTCGAGCATCTCAATTTTTTGAATTTCATGAGATGTACGGAATCCATCAAAGAAGTTTATAAATGGAACTCTCGATTTAATTGTAGCAAGGTGTGCTACAGCAGATAGGTCCATAACTTCTTGAACCGATCCTTCTGCTAACATAGCAAAACCTGTTTGGCGTGCAGCCATAACGTCTTGGTGGTCTCCGAAAATAGACAAAGCTTGTGTTGCAATAGCACGAGCCGAAACGTGAAATACACAAGGTAATAACTCTGCAGCTATTTTGTACATATTTGGAATCATCAACAATAATCCTTGAGAAGCTGTATAGGTTGTTGATAAAGCTCCAGCCTGTAGAGAACCATGTAAAGCTCCAGCAGCTCCACCTTCAGATTGAAGCTCCTCTACCAACACAGTCTCACCGAAGATGTTTTTTCTTCCTGCAGCAGCCCATTCATCAACATATTCAGCCATCGTTGATGAAGGTGTAATGGGGTAAATCGCAGCTACTTCTGAAAACATATACGAGATATGTGCAGCAGCTTGATTTCCATCACAAGTGATAAATTTTTTTTGTTTAGTCATAACTAGTTATTATTAAGTAATTAAATATTTTAATATAAAAAGCCAAATAACCAAAGAGGGATTTGATTTCCTTCTCCTATTTCTAGTTGGTCAATAGCATAAATAACATGATCCTCTTTTTTAATCTTTGAATCTTTAGTTAATACTCTAAAAATATGAGTTTCATCGATTAGTAAGGACTGTCTTTGTGTTGCTTTATTCACTTTATGATCTTTCCACAAAGTATTTGCTAAGAAAGTATTTAATATATCTTGATATTTTACATTCATAGGGTATATTGAATATATTAAATTTGAGTTTTGCATTAAAATCCGTGAGGGTTTTTTTGGAAAACTACTTCCTTTAGGATAAAACATATTAATTAATCGTGCATCAGCTAAATACTTTATATAATTCATTACTGTAGCACGAGAAGTTTCTATTTCTTTTGCTAGTTGACTAACATTTGGTGATTGTGGTCCGTCAACTGCTAACAAATATAGTAATTTCTTTATTTTTGAGAGGTATTTTAACTCAATCTGTTTAATCAGAAGAATATCAACTTCTATCATCATGTTCATGGTTTTTAACAAGTTCTCTGAGAAATTTCGTTTTTCTAAGAAGAAAGGATAAAAACCATGGTGTATATAATCTGTTAAAAAATCAGTGGGTTTTACTTTTAGAGTAATACCTTTGGCTATTTTTTTATGGTTCGCAATAATATCATCCAAAGTATAGGATTGAAATTGCATACCTGTTTGTAAATTTAAGAATTCACGAAAAGAAAATCCACGTAAGTTATAGCTTTTTACGATGTCTCGTAACTCCGTATTTTCTTTTTTGAGTCGCATAACCGATGACCCTGTGAAAATGATCTTTAGTGTAGGATAGTTATCATAACAATAGCGTATATCTTTACTCCAATTTGTATACTTAAATACTTGATCTATTAGTAGAACCTTACCACCATTATTTACAAATTGATCAACAAACTCTTTTAATCCATTCCCAGTAAAATAAAAATTATTCATATTTATATATAAACAGGAAGGATCTAATCCAAAATGTTCTTTGGCATATTGTAGTAGAAATGTGGTTTTTCCTATTCCACGTGTTCCTTTTATGCCAATAAGTCTATCGTTCCAGTCTATTTCGTCCATAAGATATCGACGAACAGGGGCATTAATGTGTTCTATTAAGTAGGCATGTGTACGATAGAATGAATCCATTTTATATTATTATATAACTGAGTTTATGTATCTGCAAATATAAACTTATTTTCACGGGTTGCAAACTGGACATTACAAATTATATGGTTTTTGTGTTAAGAAGCTATAAACAATCCGTTCAATTTAAATAGAATGGGGATAGCTCTGTTTCTTGAGTTTATTGTAGTTCTAATAGAAGTCTGTATTAATGTTTTAATTCTAATCAACTTCTTATCTTTGTTACTAATTCAAAGTAATAAATTTATTTCATTAAATGAAACTATATCTATTTAATCCTGCACATGATTTGGCTTTAGCACATGGTAAATCTCATTATATTCCCCCGAAGATAATCAAAAAGTTTGCCTATGATTTTGCTTTGTTGACTTTTTGGTATGCTAAAACTAAATCTAGTTTATTATTGTTTGATGAGAGTCAGAAAAGTTTTTTAGAAAAGTATAACTATTTATTTAATTGTGCTTTTAAGAGCTTTTCTTTATCAGAGTTAAACAAAGAAAAAAATAGTGGTTTTCATATTAATGATGCGATTGATATTTATCCATGGGGTTGGAATCATACTTTAAGAGAGTGGTTGATAGAAGAAGGTATTGATGAGTCTAATTTACCCACAAAAGAGTATATCTTTATTTTAACTAGATTATCCCATCGCTCCTCTAGTGTTCAGTTATTACCTAAACTTCAATTATCTTCATTTTTTTGTGGTGAGTCATCCTTGTTCTATTCTATAACCGACGTTATAAAGTTTGTGGAAAGTCGTCCTTGTTCAGTTCTTAAAGAGCCGATATCTGGTAGTGGTAGGGGAGTTATGTGGTGTGATGGAGAGTTAATTACTTCGTTGCAGACGTGGGCTGAACGTATTATTGAACGACAACATGGACTAGTGGCCGAACCTTGCTTTAATAAGGTTATTGACTTTGCGATGGAGTTTGAATTTGATGATTTTGGAGATTGTCAATTTTTGGGTTATTCGTTATTTTACACTTCCAATTTAGGCTCATATCAAGGAAACCATTTACTCTCAGATCAGTGTATCGAGGATATATTAGGACAATATGTACCTAAAAAGGAGTTATTGAGCTTAAAAAAAGAGTTAGCTCATCAACTGAAAGATTTAACGAAAGGAAACTATAAAGGATATTTAGGTGTTGATATGATGATTTGTAGATTTATGGAAGCACCTCACTTTAGAATTCATCCGTGTGTAGAAATCAATTTTAGAATGAATATGGGAATTGTTGCGTGGTCCATTCATAAACACTTTTTACATCCTATGGCAAAAGGAAAGTTTGAAACGTATTTTTATAAGAAAGATGAGGAAGCTTTAGTTAAACATCTCGCAATGGAAGCTAAATATCCTCTAATAATAGAGAATCATCGATTGATTTCGGGGTATTTGCCGTTAGTTCCTGTTACCTCCACCAGTCGTTATAGAGCGTGGGTGATAGTTGAGTAGGTTCACTTTCATTGCCATATCTGTCTATAGTGGTTACTGCAAAAAAACGAACGGCTTCCCAAGGTGTAATAGGTGCATAAATATATTCTTCATTCGGTATTCGCTGGGCAATAATGTGTTGTGCTTTGCTGCAATCTACAGGGTACTCATTTGACCCATAGACAACATAATATACTGTTTCTTCTTTTGCTGAAAGGGAAGGTGTCCAGTTTAACTGTAAATAACCTCTATTTACATATTGAGCATTAAGGTTTTGTGGAGGTAGTGGAGCGTCTGTTTTTAACCAAGGCATAGGTGGTTGTAGGGCTGGATAGTCATAAAATTCATCTTTAATTAAAGTAAACACATCTTTCGTATTATTAATTAAAAATTCAGTTCTGTAAAAAGCTTGTCCATTTAATTTGTGATTTCTTAAGAAAAAAAGTTGCCTTTCAACTTCATCAAGTGTCCAATTACCCTCTCTAGGATCAAGAAAGTAGATTCCTAGTCCAGGAATCACTTGTCTTTCATTCGATCTTTCTTGCCAGTCTAATGCAAAAGGAAAAAAGTTATTTCCCCTAAAATACATCATAGGATAAATTTGATCTTGTATTCCTTCTTTTAACCATTGATTAACATCTTGGTGAACTACATCATGTGCGTTCCATCCTTTAGAAGAATATCGAGGTGTATCTTTTAGTTTACCTACAGGAGATGTGCTTACTTTAACCCAAGGTTTTTTAGCTTTTACATTTTGGTATACATGTCGCACAATAGCTGTTATACTTTCTTTTCTCCATTGGTCTAGACTTAACCCTTTTCCATATTGTCTATACTCTTTTTGATCGGGAAAACGTGTAGCTCTTTCGGGATATCTTAAATAGTCAAAGTGAATACCATCAATATCGTAGTTTTTGATGATTTCATCTACAATACTCATAAGGTAAACTTTTGTTTCTGGATGTCCTGGATTCAAAAAGTATTGTCTATTGTAATTAACACAAATAGAAGGTCTCTTTTTGGTTACAGAAGAGTTTCCTAAAGAACGTACATGATTTTGGTTTCCAAGAGGTATAGCAATTAGCCAGGCATGACACTCCATGCCACGTTTATGACACTCTTCAATAACAAAAGCTAATGGATCATATCCAGGATTGTCATTCTTTTTACCTGTGAGTTCTGAGTCAAAGGGTTCTATATTTGACTTGTAAAAAACCTCACCCCGTGTTCTAGCTTGGAATAATATGGTGTTAATATGAGCTTCTTGTAACTGATCTAAAATAGTTATGAGTTCTTGTTTTTGCTTTTTTATATCTGCAGTAGAACGAATTTTAGTTCTAGGCCAATCCATACCATAGGCTGTTGTTAGCCAGGCAGCTCGGACCTCAAATTTTGGCTGTGCACAGAGCATATTAAAGCCAAAGAGTAGACATATAATAAAAAGTATAATTTGTTTCATTATTTTTGTATTAACTGTAACAAAGCTAATAAAAAAGACATTTAGATAGCTCTTTTTCCTTATAAAATACTACATTTGTGTTTTGAGTTTTCTGTAAAATCTCCTATTCTATATGAAGAAAAGAAGAAAGTCTACTTGGTTAATATTGGTTTTGTTTGTTTATGTAACAAGCATGATGATTTATTTAATTCCTAAAAATCAGGAGATTAGTGATATAGAGAAGTATATAACTATAGGTGTGTCTTATGTTATTCTATTTCTTTTATGGTGGGTGCTCAGAAGAAAAGAGAACTTAAAACGCCAGCGCGAAGAAGATATAGAACAATCAAAAATTAATAATAAAAGAGATTAATATGAGAAAAGTTTTAATTGTAGTTGGTTTTTTATTGTTGTCATTGGGTGCACAAGCTCAATTTGAACAAGGAAAGTGGTTAATAAATCCTTCTGTAACGGGTTTAGGTTTTTCATGGAATAAAGAAACAAAAGCTAAATTTGGTTTTGGTGTACAAACAGGAGCCTTTGTAACTAATAGTGTAATGTTATTGATTGAAGGTGCTGCAGAGTGGACTAGTCCTGTTGATAGGTATACTTTAGGAGTAGGGGGGCGTTACTATTTTGACCAAACTGGTGTATATGTTGGAACAGGCTTAAATGCTAGTCGTTATGATTATGATGGAGCTAGAGACAATATTACAAACTGGGGACTACGGTTAGAGGCTGGTTATGCTTTTTTCCTTTCTAGAACAGTAACTATTGAACCTGCTGTTTATTATAATCAAAGCTTTAAAGATAGTGATTATTCTGATATAGGATTTAAAATAGGTTTTGGATTCTATTTCTAGTCTATTACTTTTTGAATTAGTT
>JAAYSY010000211.1 GCA_012518235.1 Bacteroidales bacterium | reverse complement strand
TATAATGGAATTCAAATCTTGAAAGAAATAGATTGGGTGGTTCATCGAGGTGATAAATGGAAGTTAACTGGAGAAAATGGATCAGGAAAATCTGCATTATTGAGTTTGATTTATGCCGATAATCCTCAATCCTATGCAAAAGACATCTTTTTATTTGGTAGAAAAAGAGGAACAGGAGAAAGTATTTGGGATATTAAAAGTCGGATGGGGTACTTAAGTCCTGAAATGCATCGTTCTTACTTAAAAAACAGTCCTGTTATTGAAATTGTCGCTTCTGGGTTGCACGATAGTTTGGGACTCTATAAAAAGACTACCATAGAACAACAAGAATCTTGTCTTTTTTGGTTAGATGTATTACAAATAAGTCATTTAAAGGAGCAATCTTTTTTACGATTATCTAGTGGTGAGCAGCGTTTAGCTTTACTGGCTCGTGCTTTTGTGAAAAATCCGGAATTGTTAATATTAGATGAACCTTTTCATGGTTTAGATAGGCGTTATACTCAAATGGTCAGACAGCTCATCGAGTCGTTTTGTGATTTGCCAAATAAGACATTAATAATGGTAAGTCATTATGACAGTGATTTCCCAAAAAGTATGACTCACTCCATGTATTTGAGTAAGTTGAATTATACACAGAAAGAACTCTAGTGAGATGTTGACTTTAGTGTTAGTCTTTTGATTATCAGCTGATAATTTTAATTCTATTCACTTTGTGTAAGTTGCATTTGTTGTGTTTTCAATGAACAAGTGTCCTTTATTTATGTTATATTGAGTAGTATATTCAAGAATTAAAAAGCAATAACTATGAAATTTTTTGTCGACACAGCTAATTTAGATCAAATTAAAGAAGCCTATGATTTAGGCGTTCTTGATGGAGTTACTACAAATCCATCTTTAATGGCAAAAGAAGGGATTAAAGGTAAAGAAAAACAGTACCAACACTATGTAAAAATTTGCGACTTGGTTCAATCGGATGTGAGTGCAGAAGTAATTTCTACAGATTATGAAGGAATGATTAAAGAAGGAGAGGAGTTAGCCGCATTAAACCCTCATATTGTTGTAAAGGTTCCCTGTATTGCTGATGGTATAAAAGCCATAAAACACTTTTCAAATAAAGGAATTAAAACCAATTGTACCTTAGTCTTTTCATTAGGACAGGCGTTATTGGCTGCTAAAGCAGGAGCTACCTATGTTTCTCCATTTATAGGTAGATTGGATGATATTGGAGATGATGGAATTGATTTAGTTGCAAAAATAGTCGCAACTTATCGCTATTACGGGTATGCAACCGAAGTTTTAGCTGCATCCATACGTAATGTAACACACATACTTCAATGCGTTGAAGTAGGGGCTGATGTAGCTACTTGTCCATTAGATGCTATTAAAGGGTTACTAAACCATCCATTAACAGATAGTGGTTTAGCTAAGTTTTTAGCAGATTATAAAAAGGTTAATGGCTAGATGGGTTGCATATAATATATGATAATTATTCATGTGAAAAACTTACATAGAATAAGAAAGAGGGAGTGTAAGAAAGAGAGGCTATTTGTTTCTTATCTTTATTATACTCTCTTTTTTATTTACTAAATTGCATAGGCTAAATTTTACTACCAGTTTAATTCAAAATCAACATATAAAGGTAAATGGTCACTGATACCTTCCTGATACTTCATTCCTTTATAAGTTCGCAAAGGTTGTACGCCTCCGTATTTTTTGTCTTTTTCTAACAAGAATGGAAAACGTGCTACATGAGCTGAATTAGGATGAGTATGTAGAGCGTTCGTAGGATCAATAAGTAACCCTGAAACTAGAATATGATCTAACAACTGCCAAATACCTTTATATTTATACGACCCGTAATTACGTTGTTTAGCTTTCTCATAATAAAGATGATATAAATCTGTATTGTGGATACTTGCTGAAGTTGGATTTTTAATCTGCATAACCTCAGTCAACGTTTTATTTTTGATGTCATCATTAAAATCCCCCATAATAATTACATTGGGATGTTCTCGTCGCTGCAAAACACTATCTACAACTTGTTTGAGTTGGTTGGCAACCTCTAATCTGTATTTTTCTGTTTCTTTACCTCCACCCGCGCGAGAAGGAAGATGACAAAGAAATATATCTAGCGTATCTAACGATAAAATTAATCCAGAGACATGTAATATATCTCTAGTAGGTCTTAGCTTGTGAGGAGGTATTCGAATAAATTGAGTTTGTAAAAGCTTAAATTGATCTCTTTGATATAGTAAGGCTATATTAATTCCTCTTTTATCTTCAGAGTGTGTCATAACATATCTATAATGTAGGTTTTTAAGTGATGAGTATTGGGTTAAGTGAGTTAATACGATGTCATTTTCCACCTCACAAAGACCAATAATAGCCGGAGTATTCCATTTACCAATAGCCACAATAGTCTGTGCTATTTGATTCAGCTTTTTAGTAAATCGATGGTAAGTCCAATGTCGAATAGATTGAGGGAGAAAATCATAATCGTTTTTGAGTGAATCGTGTTTACAATCAAAAAGATTTTCCACATTCCACCACATCACTTGAAACAGTGTTTTCTCTTGTGCTTTACTAAAATTAGGGTATGCAAATACAAGAATGATCAAAAGTGTTCTTTGTATAGTTTGTCTAAAGGAGTAAGGTGTCATTTGAATTAATCTAAATCTATTTGTTCTACAACATGTTGTAAAAAATAAGGAGACATCAAATTGATGTCTCCTTATTACCTAATTCGATTTATTTCTCTTCAGGGATATGCTCGAGTATGTCTAGTAGATGCTTCCAAAAAGTATCCACAGAAGGAATATGTAAACGTTCATCGGGAGAGTGAACACCTCTCATGGTTGGTCCAAAAGAGATCATATCTAATTGTGGATATTTGTCTAAAAATAACCCACATTCTAAACCAGCATGAATAGCTTTTACAGCAGCTTTTTTGCCAAATAATCTTTCATAAGAAGCCTCTGCTACCTCTAAAATGGGAGAGTGGGTGTTTGGTTTCCAACCTGGATATGCAGAGCGATGAGTAACCTCAGCTCCTCCTAATTCTAAAGCAGAACGTACGGTTTTAGCCATATCATCTCTAGATGAAGTTATAGAACTTCTTTGACTGGTTTCTACTTTTATTTTGTTTCCTTCCATCATTTTAATAGATGCTAAGTTACTAGAGGTTTCTACTAATCCTGGGATGTCTTGACTCATACTATATACGCCATGATGAACAGCATAAAGAGATTTTACTAAGTTAGCTATAGTCTCTCTATCGATTGCTTTTGGCTGTGCAGAAACCGACTCAAGAGTCATAGTGAAGTTAGGCTCAATGATACCTAGTTCTTCTTCAATTTCGGCCATATATATATTTAGTTCGGCTCTTATATTATGCTTGTTTTCATCGTTAGGGATGGCACAAATAGCATGTGCCTCACGTGGAATAGCATTACGCAAATTACCTCCTTCAATTTCACAAACATAAAGATCATGTCTTTCTAGAGATTGAGATAAGAATCTATTTAAGATTTTATTAGCATTCCCTCTTCCTAAATGAATATCTCCTCCCGAATGTCCTCCAGTGAGCCCTTTCACTTCCACTTTGAAGAAGAAAAAGTTAGTAGGAATATCTATCTCTTTATAGCTGTAGTTAGCAACAGAGTCAATACCTCCAGCACAACCAATGAAAATTTCACCTTCGTCTTCAGAGTCAAGGTTTAATAAAATATCACCCGAAAGGAAGTTTTTTTCAAGATGAAAAGCACCAGTTAGAGCAGTTTCTTCATCAACGGTAAATAAACACTCTATAGGCCCATGTTTAATATCATCAGCTGCTAATATGGCTAATTGAGTAGCTACACCAATACCATTATCTGCACCTAGTGTTGTACCTTTAGCTTTTAGCCATTCACCATCAACTACGGGAATTATGGCATCTTTATCGAAATCGTGTTCTACCTCACGGTTTTTTTCACAAACCATATCTACATGAGATTGCAGGATAATAGTTTTTAATTTTTCTTTTCCAGCAGTCGCCTCTTTTTTAATAAGTAGGTTTCCTATTTTGTCTTGTTGATATTCTAGTTGATGCTCTTCAGCAAATTGTTTAAGATAAGCTAGTATTTTTTCTTCTTTTTTTGAAGGTCTTGGAACTTTACATATTTCATTAAAGTAATGAAATATACCTTTTGGGTTTAAGTCTGTTATTTTCATAATTTGATTATTTAATATTTTTAAGCATGTTTTTTACATACATAATTGCTAAATGTGGTTAAAATCTGAAGTGTTCAACGACACTATTAGTTATTTTTGTGCTTAAATAGTATAGTTAGTTCATACAAAAGTATATCTTTGTATTCACAAAAATAGTAGAAATGTTTGAGACTATCCTTATTACAGTGTTAATAGTTGCCTTAGCAATCGTATTATTAAGTGTAAACATAATTAGAGGAAAAAAGTTTCCTAATACGCATGTTAGTGGTAATAAAGGTTTGCAGAAGTACGGAGTGACTTGTGCTCAATCACAAGATAGAGAGGCAAGAAAGAAACCTCGCATTAATTGGTAAAAACTAAAACTAATAATTATAAATTTTTAAAGTAGTTATGAAGAAAATACTTAATGGAATAGCAGCTCTAGCTGTATGTTTCTTTTTCACTAATTGCTCAGGTAATACATCGAGTCAAGGGGCATCTGTTCCATCAGGGGATGATTCTAAAACATCTACCGCAGATATGAAATTCGCATTCGTGGAAATTGATACGCTTTTAATTCAATATAACTTTTGGAATGACTTGAATGAAGCTATGATTAAGCGTGAAGAAGATGTTCGTGCAACCTTAAATAATCGAGTTAAAGAACTTGAGAAAGATGCAAAAGATTTTCAGTTCAAGCTTGAAAATAATGGCTATCCTACAAGAGAACGTGCTGAACAAGAAAATCAACGCTTATTGAAAAAACAACAAGAAATTCAAGATTTACAACAAAAGCTGACTGAAGAGTTGATGCTTGAAAATCAAAAGAATAACTTGCAAATTCGTGATTCTATTAATGCTTATTTGAAAGAGTTTAATGTAACTCATGGTTATACTATGATCTTTAGTAAATCAGGCTTTGACAATCTGTTATATGGTGAAGAATCATACAATATTACAAAAGAAATAGTTGAAGGGTTAAACAAAAAATACACTCCTTCTATCAAAAAATAAGAATAGATTCTATAGGATATAAAAAAGCGTTGAGTTATATAATTCAACGCTTTTTTTATTTAAATAGTTAAAGTCTGACTGATTTTAATATATTATTAGTGTTACTTGTTGTTCGCTTCCTTTTTTTCTTCTTGAGGTATTCTAAATGAAGTATAAAGATAGATAAAAGCTGCAACTGCAATACCTGCAATCCATTCGTTGCCTGAAAAGAAAAACATTGACCCACCTGAAAAGATTAAAAGAATGGAGCCTAGAATCTGTTGACTGTATAGTCGATTTAATGTTTTGTTACTTCTCTTTTTGAATGTGGTAAGTTGTACAATAGACATAAGTATTGCAGAAACTATTAATAAGTAGGGAGCATATTCCCATTGTGATATATAAAGTACAATAGAAATAAGCACACTGGTAGCTCCTACAATAAAAAGTGAAGATTGAGTTTTATTCATGTTGTTTTATTCAAAGACAAAAATGTCTTCATCGGGTTTTTTCATTAAGTAATTTTCTCTTGCAATGCGTTCCAGATTCTCTGGGTTTTCTAATAGTTCATTGAGCTTTTTTGTACTATTGTCGTATTCTTGCTGATACCTTTTGATTTCATTTTGTAATAAACGAATCTCTCTATTGTATTTAGCTCTTTTGATTAAGCTATTCTGATCAATAATACCAATGATTAATAAAAAGATAGCAATGGTAACAATGTACTTCAGCTGTTTATGGTTCCTCAGTTTTTTAGCAAAAGAGATGATTTGTTGTTTCATATGCTTTCTGTTTAATAATGAATCAGCTACTCCAACAAAGATAAGTTATATTTCAATAATTTATAGAAAAGATAGCGACGAATCTTCCAAAATGAGCTCTTATAAAAACTATTTAACAAAACTCTTTTTGTCTAATCCAATGGGTATTAAATAATTTTTTTCATATATTTTGTGTACATTTGTAGAATACTTTTGGATAAATAAAAGGGAGTAATTATGAATCAGTACATTGTTTCTGCTAGAAAATATCGTCCATCAACATTTGCTTCTGTTGTAGGTCAAGGATCGTTGACTACTACACTGAAGAATGCTATAGCAGGAGATAAATTAGCTCATGCTTATTTGTTTTGTGGTCCTAGGGGAGTTGGTAAAACAACTTGTGCACGAATTTTTGCTAAAACAATAAACTGCTTTCATGTAACACCAGAGGGAGAGGCTTGTAATGAGTGTGAATCTTGTGTGTCTTTTAATGAGCAACGCTCATATAATATATACGAGTTAGATGCTGCTTCAAATAACAAGGTAGACGATATTCGTTTATTGGTGGAACAGGTACGAATACCTCCTCAAATTGGAAAATACAAAGTCTATATTAT
>JAAYSY010000035.1 GCA_012518235.1 Bacteroidales bacterium | reverse complement strand
GAATCTCTAAAATTAACTCCTATTGTTTCTAGAAGCTTATGCCCATTAGAAACTAGATAAGGCACCGAATGGGTTAAAGAATCTACCTTATACCATTGATTCGTTTTTATCCTCTTTAATTTCTTATTATCTATTACCTCTCTGGAGCTACTAGGCGATATTCCAATCTTTTTTGCGACGTCTAAATGTAATGGATTCAAATCGCCAAACGATCGTTTATAACTAACCACTCCTTTAATGTTTCGTGGCGAGTTGTAGATTACAGAGCGCTGATTACACTGGATTAACCCAACTAAAAGTATAATTACAAATACTATTCCAATAGAATAAAACAAAAACTTTTTCGACATAACATTACACAATTAAAAACTTTTTCATTCTGCGTTTCCCCTATTGGACATTTTAGAATAAATAAAGGACCCCCTCTTTTACTTAAACGTGCAAAGATAAGCAAAATATCGCCTAGAGGTAAATACAAGCCTATAAATTTATTCCTATATATACCCTCTTGTTTCCAAAGGTTTCATTAAATTTGCATTTTAGTAATCAAGCATTTAGGTGATCCTTTAATAATTTCAATGATAGAAAAGCTTATAGTTTTAGAAGACATAGACCCCGTTATTTTTTATGGAGTAAATAATACCAACTTAGAATTTATAAAATCATTATATCCCAAGTTACGCATAATAGCTCGAGGAAACGTAATGAAAATTTTAGGCGATGAACAAGACATGGTTTCCTTTGAGGAAAACATATATGAATTAGAAAAGTTCTGTTTAAAATACAACCGGCTAGATGAAGCAACTATCATTGATATTTTCAGAGGAAACAAACCATTAGTTGATAAACATGACAACATAATTGTTTATAGCGTAACAGGGAAACCTATTTCAGCTAGAAGTGAAAACCAACAAAAGCTTGTAGATGGATTTAAAAAGAACGACTTAGTTTTTGCTATAGGGCCAGCCGGATCTGGTAAAACCTATACAGCCATTGCCCTAGCGGTTCAAGCATTGAAAAGTAAAGAGGTAAAAAAAATCATATTGAGTCGTCCAGCAGTTGAAGCTGGTGAAAAATTAGGGTTTCTTCCTGGTGATATGAAAGAAAAAATTGATCCTTATTTACAACCTCTTTATGATGCTTTACAAGATATGATTCCGGCTAGTAAGCTCAAAGAATACATGGAACTTAACATCATTCAAATAGCCCCTTTAGCTTTTATGAGAGGCCGCACATTAAACGATGCGGTAGTTATTTTAGATGAAGCACAAAATACAACAACACAACAAATCAAAATGTTCCTTACGCGTATGGGGATGAACTCTAAGATGATTGTAACGGGCGATATGACACAAATAGACCTGCCCCCCAGACAAACGTCGGGCTTAGTACAAGCTTTACGTATTCTTAAAAATGTAAAAGGGTTAGCGGTAATTCGTCTTACTAAAAAAGATATTGTTCGTCACAAATTAGTTGAACGAATAGTAGAAGCATATGACGAATTTGATAAAGAACAACGCATACGAAGAGATAAAAACATCAAAGAAAACAAACAGTCTTAAAATTCACAATATAATTATGAGCAAAGCATTAACACAAACAGACTTTACCTTTCCAGGACAAAAAGCTGTTTATCACGGTAAAGTAAGAGATGTCTACAGTATAAACGAGGATTTATTGGTAATGATTGCTACCGATAGAATTTCAGCTTTTGATGTAGTCCTTCCAAAAGGAATACCATTTAAAGGTCAAGTATTAAACCAAATAGCAGCTAAATTCTTAGATGCTACTAGCGATATTGTACCAAATTGGAAGATAGCAACTCCAGACCCTATGGTTACGGTAGGATTGCGTTGTGAGGGTTTCCGTTTAGAAATGATTATTCGTGGGTATTTAACAGGAAGTGCATGGCGTGAGTATAAAGCGGGAAATCGAACTATTTGTGGTGTTACGCTACCTGAAGGGATGAAAGAAAATGAAAAATTTCCTACTCCCATAATTACACCCACTACCAAAGCGGATGAGGGTCATGATGAAAACATTACTAAAGAAGAAATTCTAGCACAAGGGTTAGCCACCAAAGAAGAGTATGAGCAACTAGAAAAATACACTTATGCTCTATTCAAAAGAGGTTCAGAAATGGCCAATGACAAAGGATTAATCCTAGTTGACACCAAATATGAATTTGGTAAAAGAGATGGAAAGATCTATCTTATTGACGAGATTCATACACCTGACTCCTCTCGCTACTTCTATGCTGAAGGATATCAAGAAAAATTTGATAAGGGAGAACCTCAAAAACAGTTATCTAAAGAGTTTGTAAGACAATGGTTAATAGAAAATGGATTTATGGGTAAAGAGGGACAAAAAGTTCCCGAGATGTCAGAAGATTATGTGAACTCAGTTTCTGAAAGATACATTGAGTTATATGAACATATCGTGGGAGAAAAATTTGTAAAAGCTGACTCTAGCGAATTAATGAACAGAATTGAAACTAACATTAAAAACTTTCTTGTAAAGAAATGAATTATCCCCAAGAGGTAATTAAGCCTTATAATGAGGAAGGAAAAAAAACAGAGCAAGTTGAACATATGTTCAATCAAATTGCTCCTAAATATGACCAACTCAATCACACCTTATCACTAGGGATTGATCGTTATTGGAGAAAGAAAGCCATCAAACAGTTAAAGCCACATCAACCTAAACGCATTATGGATGTGGCTACAGGAACTGGAGACTTTGCTCTTTTAGCTGTAAAAAAACTAAAATGCAAAGAAATGGTGGGTATCGACATTTCTGAAAACATGATTGAGATCGGTAAAAAGAAAGCCCAAGAACAAGGGCTTTCTGACTATATAAGTTTTTTTAAAGAGGATTGTACTCAACTTTCTTTTGAAGACAATCAATTTGATGCAGTGACCTCAGCTTTTGGCATCAGAAACTTTGAGAGTTTAGATAAGGGACTGGCTGAAATGCACCGTGTGCTAAAAAAAGGAGGGAAACTTGTTATCTTAGAGCTTACAACTCCTACCTTTAAACCTGTTAAGTGGGGTTACACCATTTACTCTAAACACTTTATTCCTTTTATTGGTAAAGTATTATCGAAAGATAATAGTGCTTATACCTACCTACCCAATTCTATTAAAGCTTTTCCTCAAGGGGAAGTTATGAAGCAAGTTATGATTAAAGCTGGCTTTAACGAAGTTAACTTTAAGAGTTTAACGTTTGGTATTTGTACTCTTTACACTGCTACTAAATAACATAAACAATGAAAACTTTTGGTCTTTTAGGGTATCCATTAAGCCACTCTTTTTCAAAGGGTTTCTTCACTGATAAATTCAATAAGGAACAAATCAATGCACAATACCTAAACTTTGAAATTCCTTCTATTTCAGAATTCAACTCCATACTAAATGAACAAAACGATTTGGTGGGATTAAATGTTACGAGTCCTTACAAAGAAGAGGTAATTCCTTACCTAGATGTTTTAGCTGATTCTGCAAAAAAAATTGGAGCAGTGAACGTTATTCAAATTATTAGAAGCAATCAAACACTAAAGACAATAGGACACAATTCTGATATTTATGGCTTCTACGAGTCCATAAAACCTTTGATTAACCCACAAGAACATAAAAAGGCACTCGTATTAGGTACTGGTGGCGCGTCTAAAGCTATTGTACAAGGACTATTAGACCTAAATATTGAACCTCATTTAGTGTCTAGGACAAGAAGAACAAATACACTCTCTTACAAAGACTTAACGCATTCTATATTAAGAGAGTATAAAGTAATTATAAACTGTACTCCATTGGGTACTTATCCTAAAAGCAATGACTGTCCTGATATTCCTTATACATCATTAACACACAATCATCTATTATACGATTTAGTCTATAATCCTGAAACAACTCTTTTTATGAAAAAAGGAATGGAAAATGGGGCTAAAACAATTAATGGATTACAGATGTTACATTTGCAGGCAAAAAGAGCATGGGATATATGGACTAGCTAAAATTAACGAAAATGAAAAAGTGGTTTCAAAGAACTTTATACATAATTATTACTTTATTTTTAATCGTTGGGTTAATGAGTGTTTTTATGCTGAATTATGCTTTAAAACCTCAACTTAAAGCTTATACACCCGAAGAAAGTGCTGAATTACTTTTTAAACAATACCCTCATACTAGATTCTGGTTAGATAGTTTAGTAGTGAATAAAGCACTAAAAGACACCTTTATATATAACCAAGAAGGCATTAAAATTCATGCCTATTATGTTTTTGCTAGTCAACCCACATCAAAAACAGCTGTATTAGTCCATGGCTATACTGATGATGCCATTGGTATGTTTCCCATAGGTTATATGTACAATAAAGAGTTTGATTATAATATTTTAGTACCCGATCTGCAATACCATGGAGAAAGCCAAGGAAAAGCTATTCAAATGGGATGGAAAGATAGACTAGACGTCTTAGAATGGATACAGTTAGCTCCAACCCTATTACAAAACAATCCCAATATTATAGTCCATGGCATATCAATGGGAGCCGCTACAACAATGATGTTATCGGGTGAAATACTTCCCAAAAACATAAAATGTTTCATTGAAGACTGTGGTTATACCAGTGTATGGGATGAGTTTGCAAGTGAGGCAAAAGTCCGTTTCAACTTACCCTCTTTCCCTTTATTAAATGCAACTAGTTGGTTATGTGATATTATATATGGATGGAACTTTAGGGAAGCTTCTGCACTAAATGCTGTAAAAAAATGCTCGTTACCTATGTTTTTCATACATGGTGACAAAGACACCTTTGTACCTACTGAAATGGTTTATCCACTCTATGAGGCCAAAGAAGAGCCCAAGGAATTGTGGATTGTACCCAACGCTGCTCATGCGGTATCATATAGAGATAATAGAGAAGAATACACCCATAGAGTGGCTAACTTTATTAAACAACACATGAATTAATTTTACAATGAAAACTAAAATACTTGCCATTTTTGCTTGTATTCTTTGGGGATCAGCCTTTGCTGGAGCAAAAATAGGATTTGAATATACTAGCCCTTTACACTTATCTGGTATGCGATTTATGCTTGCAGGAATTTTATTAATACCTCTTTTAATTTATCAAAAAACAGATTGGAAAGCTAATCTAAAAGAGTGGAGATATATGCTATTGTTTGGTGTACTACAAACATTTATGCAATATGGATTATTCTTTATGGGCTTAAATTTAGTACCTGGGGCTATATCTGCAATTATCATTGGAGGTGGCCCTTTATTTGTAGCTTTAATGGCCCACTTTACTATTGCTAATGAACCTTTAACTAAAAGAAAAACAATAGCTATAACCTTAGGAGTGATAGGTATTGTATTTACTAGCTTATCAAAAGGAGGAGTAGATAACATTAACATGACGCTATATGCGGGTATTGGATTATTATTGTTGAGTAACTTAATTGGAGCCTCAACAAACATCATTGTAGCAAAGAACAGAAGTCGAGTTTCCCCTACAATGTTAACAGCTTTTGCTAATTTTTCAGGCGGGTTATTACTCTATATTGTATCCTATTTTACTGAAGAGTGGCAAACACAAGCTTACACCACAGAGTTTTATATAGCACTTTTATGGTTGGCATTTATTCCAGCAGCAGGATTCACCATTTGGTTTGGTCTATTAAAAAATCCAAAAATCAAGGTTTCCGATTTAAATATATGGAAATTTATAACTCCTGTCACAGGAGTTGTTTTAAGTTGGCTATTACTTCCAAATGAATATCCTGATATATATTCTGTTATTGGAGTTATAATCATTGCATTTTCTTTAATAACTTTACAATGGCAACCAGCAAAAAAAGGAATTCAGCAAAAATAATAACACAACGATTTATTTAGATTGATTTATGAAACAAAGAAAATACATACATATTCTTATACTCTATATCTTATTTATAAGTTGTAGTTCACTACTTGCTCAAACAAAAAGCTATACAGTAAATACACTACCTAACATAAGATTACAAGATGCAACTCAATATACAACCGATCCTGATCATATTCTCTCTACTCAAGCGAAAAATGAAATAAATCAAATACTTTACACTTTAGAAAAAGAAACAGGTATTGAAGTTGCAGTTGCTGTGGTTCCATCCATTGGTTCGGAAGACTGTTTCGAGTTTTCCCATGAACTACTTAATCAGTGGGGTGTTGGAAAAAAAGAAAAAGACAATGGGTTAGTTATTCTTTTAGTTACCGATCAACGATGCATTCAATTTTATACAGGATATGGACTAGAAGGAGATCTACCGGATGCTATTTGCAAGCGAATACAAATGGAGTATATGTTTGACTCTCTAAAAAAAGGAGATTGGAGTACTGGAATGATACAAGGAGTACAAGCAGTATATGATAGACTACAGGGTAGCATGGAAAATGATACGAATAACGATTCTAATTCTGATCCTCTGCTTATGTATCTAGCTCTCTTTTTTATCCTTTTCATCTTATTCTTAGGTATAAGCCTATTCACTGGTTGGCGAAGCACTCGATGTCCTAAATGCAAAAAGCACAAGCTACAGCGAATGAATCATAGAATCGTAAGCAGAAAACAAGGAATAAAAATAGAGGAAGTTACATATATTTGTCGAAATTGTGGACATACACTTACACGTCAAAAAAGCTCACACGATGATAATCATTTTGGGGGTCGTGGAGGTGGACTCGGTGGCCCTATTATAGGGGGAGGATTCGGTGGACGTAGAGGTGGTTTTGGTGGTGGTAGTTTCGGTGGAGGAAGCTTTGGAGGAGGCCGTGGGGGTGGCGGTGGAGCTGGTACTCGTTTCTAAATCTATATAAATACATAAAAATAAAAAATTAATAAATTTAAATAATTATCAAATATGAAAAAATCTGTTATCATAACATTAGTTGTCCTAGGACTTCTTTTAATTTGGGGTGTTACCGGTTATAATGGTTTAGTTACACTCGATGAACAAGTACAAACACAATGGGCTAACGTAGAGACTCAATACCAAAGAAGAGGAGACTTAATTCCAAATTTAGTAAATACTGTAAAAGGTTATGCATCGCATGAAAAACAAACTTTAGAAGATGTTATCAGTGCAAGAAGCAAGGCAACGCAGATCACAGTTAATCCTGGCGATCTATCTGCCGAAAAAATAGCAGAGTACCAAAAGGCACAAGGCGAAGTAAGTGCTGCTTTAGGAAAACTATTAGCTATTTCTGAAAGTTATCCTGATTTAAAAGCCAATCAAAACTTCTTAGAGTTACAAGCTCAGCTTGAAGGTACTGAAAATAGAATTAGTGTAGCTCGACGAGATTTTAATGAAAGAGCAAAAAGTTACAATACACAAATCCGTAGATTTCCTAAAAACATATTAGCTGGAATCTTTGGGTTTGATAAAGTGAGCTATTTTGAAGCAGAAGCAGGTGCCGAAAAAGCTCCTACTGTAGAGTTTTAATTCCCAATAACAACTTAACGTCTATAATCCTCTAGAATATAACCCTTTAGAGGATTATTACTTTTTTTATAATGATAAAATGATAAAAAGAGGTATTTTTGCTATCTACCAACACAAACAATAAAATGAACAAACAACGCTATATGATGCGCGGCGTAAGCGCATCCAAAGAAGATGTCCATCAAGCTATCAAAAACATTGATAAAGGACTTTACCCTCAAGCTTTCTGTAAAATCATCCCTGATGTATTGGGAGGAGACCCTGAGTATTGCAATATTATGCATGCAGATGGTGCTGGAACTAAATCCTCTTTAGCCTATCTTTATTGGAAGGAAACAGGAGATCTATCAGTATGGAAGGGGATTGCTCAAGATGCTTTAATAATGAATATTGATGATTTACTTTGTGTGGGCGCTGTTGACAATATTCTGGTTTCTTCTACTATTGGACGAAACAAACACTTAATACCAGGAGAAGTTATAGCTGCTATAATACAAGGTACGGACGAACTCCTAGAAGAGCTACGTTCAATGGGAGTTGGAGCATATCCTACTGGAGGTGAAACGGCTGATGTAGGTGATTTAGTACGCACAATTATTGTTGATAGCACTGTAACTTGTAGAATGAAACGCTCACAAGTTATAAATAATGCAAATATCAAAGCTGGTGATGTAATTGTTGGACTAGCCTCTTATGGACAAGCAACCTACGAAAAAGAATATAATGGAGGTATGGGTAGCAATGGATTAACCTCTGCTAGGCATGATATGTTTGCTCATTATTTAGCTGAAAAATATCCTGAAAGTTTTGATAAAGCTGTTCCTGATGATTTAGTTTATTCTGGAAAACTTACATTAGAAGATCAAGTTGAAGATGCTCCCATTAATGCTGGAAAACTAGTACTATCTCCCACTCGAACATATGCCCCTATCATTAAAAAAGTCATTGATAGTCTTGCTACAGATATTCATGGTATGGTACACTGTACAGGAGGAGCACAAACCAAAATCCTACACTTTATAAGTGATAATTTACGCATAATAAAAAACAACTTTTTACCTCTCCCCCCTTTATTTAGAGAAATTCAAAAACAAAGTGGAACATCATGGGAAGAAATGTATAAAGTATTTAATATGGGACATAGAATGGAAATTTATCTTCCAGAAGATAAAGCACAAGAAGTGATTGATATATCCAAATCCTTTAACGTAGAAGCACAAATTATTGGTCGTGTTGAAAAGAGTGATAAAAAAGAGCTTCTCATCCAAAGTGAATTTGGAGAGTTTACCTATTAATTGAAATATGAAAGATAATAAGTTATTAATACGATTAGATGATTTAGCTGTTCGCTTTGAAGAGGTGACGATACTTATAACTGACCCTAACGTTATTTCTGACCAACATCGCTTTGTACGCTTAACCAAAGAGTACAAGGAGTTAGAAGATATAATGAAGGTTCGCACAGAATATATTCAACACCTTAGTAATATTGAGGAAGGTAAAAGGATTTTAGAAAACGAAAAAGATCACGACCTTCGAGACATGGCTAAAGAGGAAATAGATAGTAGTGAAGCTCTACTTCCTGAACTAGAGGAAAAAATAAAACTATTACTTATTCCAGAAGATCCAGAAGATGAGAAAAATGCAATTGTAGAAATTAGAGGGGGTACAGGAGGTGATGAAGCAGCTATTTTTGCTGGTGACTTATATCGTATGTACTCTAGATATTGTGAAAATAAAGGATGGAATACTGAGGTTAGCAACCTAAATGAAGGCACAGCAGGTGGATTTAAAGAAATCATATTCTCTGTTTCTGGTGATAATGTATATGGCACTCTAAAATATGAATCGGGAGTACATCGTGTTCAGCGTGTTCCTGAAACAGAATCTCAAGGACGGGTACATACTTCAGCTGTAACAGTTGCTGTATTGCCTGAAGCTGATGAAGTAGATGTTGAAATAAACCCCGCTGACTTAGAGTATCAAACAGCTCGTTCGGGAGGTGCTGGTGGACAGCACGTTAATAAGGTTGAAACAAAAGTCCAGCTTACACATAAACCTACAGGAGTCGTTGTAGTTTGTGAGGAAGGCCGATCTCAACACTCTAATAGAGAAAGAGCATTACAAATTCTTCGCTCTCGTCTTTATGAAATGGAGTATGAAAAGAAGCATAAAGAGCGTTCTGCACAAAGGAAATCTTTAGTTTCCACAGGTGACAGATCAGCTAAGATTAGGACCTATAATTATCCTCAAGGAAGAATAACTGATCATCGGATTAATTTTACAACTCATAACTTAACAGACTTTATGGATGGAAATATTCAGGAGTTGATAGACCATCTAATTGTTGCTGAAAACACAGAGCGATTAAAAGAAAGTGAATTATAAACTGAATAGCTTTTACTGATTTTAAAATGAATAAAAAAGAACTTTTCCAAAACATTAAAAATAAATCCTCATTCCTTTGTGTGGGATTAGATACTGATTTAACTAAAATACCTCAACACTTATTAAAAGAGGAAGATCCTATTTTTGAATTCAATAAAACTATCGTAGATGCAACTGCAAAATACTGTATTGCTTATAAACCCAATTTAGCTTTTTATGAGTGTTTAGGAGTAAAGGGATGGATTGCATTAGAGAAAACAGTAGAATATATCAGAACAAACTACCCTGATCAGTTCATCATTGCTGATGCAAAAAGAGGTGATATAGGGAATACGTCTTCAATGTATGCTGCTGCATTCTTCAAAAATATGAATTTTGATGCTGTCACAGTTGCACCTTATATGGGAGAAGATAGCGTAAAGCCATTTCTTGCCTATGATAATAAATGGGTTATTTTATTAACCTTAACTAGTAATAAAGGATCTAAAGATTTTCAACTAATTGAAAACGTAGAAGGCGATCGTCTTTTTGAAAAGGTATTAAGTAAATCACAAGATTGGGGTGATGAAAATCAACTAATGTACGTTGTAGGTGCAACACAAGGAGAAATGTTTAAAGATATTCGAAAGAAAGCTCCTCACCATTTCTTACTGGTTCCAGGAGTTGGAGCACAAGGTGGATCTTTAGAGGAGGTTTGTAAATATGGAATGAATCATGAGTGTGGATTAATAGTTAACTCCTCGAGAGGCATTATTTATAGTGACACTTCTGAAAACTTTGCCAAAGGAGCACAAAAAGCAGCTAAAGAGCTTCAAGCGGAAATGAAAACATTATTGGATAAATATATTAAGTGAAATATTTAAGGTAATATAGGATGTATAAACGACTAGTTATTATTGATCCCGTCTTTGGGTTTATTACTATACCAGAAGGACTTCTTTCTAAAATAGTACAACATCCACTATTACAACGTTTAACTAGAATCAAGCAACTAGGACTCTCCTCAGTTGCTTATCCTAGTGCACAACACACCCGATTTCAACACTCATTAGGAGCTTTTCATTTAATGAGTGAAGCCATCAATCAACTTAAACTTAAAGGTATTCATATTTCTGATAGTGAATGTGAAGCCGTACAATCTGCTATACTACTACACGATATTGGACATGGCCCTTTCTCTCATGCATTAGAACACACCTTAATTCCAAACATCAACCATGAGGAACTGTCTTTAGCCCTTATGGGAAAAATGAATAAAGAATTTAATGGTGAACTTACCTTAGCCATACAAATTTTCAAGAATCAACACCCCAAACATTTTTTACACCAGCTAGTTAATGGTCAATTAGATATGGATCGATTAGACTACTTAAGACGAGATAGCTTTTATACTGGAGTAACCGAAGGAAATATAGGTTCAGCTCGAATTATTAAAATGTTAAATATAAAAGATGACCAATTAGTAGTTGAATCAAAAGGGATCTACTCTATTGAGAACTTTTTAATGGCTAGACGCTTAATGTATTGGCAAGTTTACTTTCATAAGACATCCGTTGCTTATGAAAGAATGCTCATCAATACACTTTTAAGAGCAAGAGAATTAGCTCATCAAGGAGTCGAGTTATTTGCCTCTCCTGCTCTGCATTTCTTTTTGTATAATAATAAAAAGAACTTTTTCGATAATCCTAAAGCACTAGACTATTTTACACAATTAGATGATAATGACCTGTGGACTTCATTGAAAGTTTGGTGTAACCATCCTGATAAAATTCTCTCCTTACTCAGTCAAGGTATGGTTCATCGTAGACTATTTAAAGTGGAAATACATACAAAACCCATTACACAAGAACAAAAAGAAGAATTAATTAATAGAGCCAGTTGCACTCTAAAAATAGCAAAAGAAAATGCACACTATCTTATAGCTTGTGATGGAATTGAAAAAGACATGTATAATCCTGCAGATGACAGTATAGATATTCTATATGATAACGGAGACACTAAAAATATATCTGAAGCTTCAGATATGCTTAATGTCTCTTTACTCTCTAAAAGAGTAAAAAAATACTATCTTTGCCATTATAGATTAGAAGAACAAAATATAAAAACTTAGTGAACAATAAGGATATATTAAAAAAAAGTCCGTTATTTGTACACTAATACCCATAAATATAATGGGATATAACTGAAATACAAACACATATTATGGAATTTTCAGCAAAGCAAATTGCTTCTCTTATTGAAGGAGAAGTTTATGGAGATAGAGATGTAACTATTCACACATTTGCAAAAATAGAAGAGGCTACTCCAGGCTCTATTACATTTCTAGCCAATCCTAAATATACCCAATACCTATATACAACTCAAGCATCAATCGTTTTAGTCAGTAAAGAATTTGAACCTGAAGATGATTTTAAAACCACTTTAATAAGAGTAGATGATGTATATGATAGTTTAGCAAAGCTTTTAAGTTTTTATGAACAACAAAAGCCAAAGCCAATAGGAATAGACCCATTAGCCTCAGTTTCGAGTAGTGCTAAAATAGGAGAAAATGTTTATATAGGACCCTTTGCTTGCATCGCAGAAAATGCTATTATCAATGATAATACTCAAATTTATCCGCATACTTATATAGGAGCCGGTGCCACAATTGGAAAAAATTGTATACTCTATTCTAATGTATCTATATATCATGGATGCAAAGTAGGTAATCACTGTATTTTGCACTCTGGAGCTGTAATTGGAGCTGATGGTTTTGGCTTTGCACCTACAGAAAAAGGATATGATAAAATACCACAAATAGGGATTACTATTATCGAAGATAACGTGGAGGTTGGAGCAAACACTTGTATTGATAGGGCTACAATGGGAGCTACTATCATACGTAGTGGTGTTAAATTGGATAATCTTATTCAAATAGCACACAACGATGAAGTGGGATCTCACACAGTAATGGCTGCACAAGTAGGAGTTGCTGGATCAACAAAAATTGGAGAGTGGTGTATGTTTGGAGGACAAGCAGGTATATCGGGACACGCTAAAATTGGTGATCGCGTAGCTATTGGAGCTCAAGCAGGAATTCCAGGAAACGTAAAATCCAATCAACAGATATTGGGCTCTCCTGCTTTTGAGGTTAAAAAATTCTATAAGTCTTCGGCAGTATTTAAACAGCTACCCGAGATGTACAAAGAATTAGCAGAGGTACGCAAGGAATTAAATGAATTAAAAAATAAAATTAAATAACCCATGTTGAAACAAAAAACATTGAAAGATAGCTTTTCACTTAGTGGAAAAGGTCTTCATACTGGACTGGAGTTAACGGTAACTTTTAATCCAGCCCCAGAGAATCATGGATACAAGATTCAACGGACGGATTTAGAGGATCAACCTATAATAGATGCTATTGCAGATAATGTTGTAGATACAGTTAGAGGTACAGTAATAGCAAAAAAAGATGTTAAAGTAAGTACTATTGAGCACGGAATGGCCGCATTGTATGCCTTAGGCATCGACAACTGTTTAATACAAGTTAATGGACCAGAATTCCCTATTCTTGATGGTAGTGCAAAGTATTATGCTGAAGGTATCCAAAAAGTAGGTACAACAGATCAAAATGCAGTTAAAGATTTCTATATCATTAAATCAAAAATTGAATTCAAAGATGAAGAGACTGGATCTTCAATTATTGTTTTACCTGATGATAGTTTTAGTCTAAACGTTCTTATTTCTTATGATTCTTCCATTATCCCAAATCAATATGCGACTTTGGAAAATATGGATGATTTTGCAACAGAAGTTGCAGATAGTCGCACCTTTGTTTTCGTTAGAGAAATTGAACCTCTATTAAAAGCGGGGTTAATTAAAGGGGGTGACTTAGAAAATGCTATTGTGATATACGAAAGAGAGATGTCTCAAGAGAATTTCAACAAATTAGCAGATGTGATGAATGTACCTTATATGGATGCTAAAGAATTGGGATATATTAATACACAACCCTTGGTGTGGCCTAATGAGTGTGCTCGTCACAAACTATTAGATGTTATTGGCGACTTAGCTCTTATTGGAAAACCTATAAAAGGAAGAATCATCGCAACTCGTCCAGGACATACAGTGAACAACAAGTTCGCTCGTCAAATGAGAAAAGCTATTAGATTAAACGAGATACAAGCACCTATTTATAATTGCGGTGAAGAGCCAGTAATGGACATTAACCGTATCCGAGAGCTCCTACCACATAGATACCCTTTTCAAATGGTTGATAAGGTTATAGAAATAGGAGCAAACTACATTGTAGGACTTAAAAACGTAGCTTCTAATGAAACTCATTTCTTAGGACACTTCCCTGAAGAGCCTATTATGCCTGGAGTCCTTACTGTTGAGGCTATGGCACAAGTTGGAGGATTACTGGTTCTGAATCAATTAGATGAACCCGAGAGGTATTCTACCTATTTCCTTAAAATAGACAATGTTAAATTCAGACAAAAGGTGGTGCCTGGAGATACTCTTCTATTTAGAGTAGAACTTCTAGCCCCTATCCGACGAGGTATATCAACAATGAAAGGGTATGCATTTGTTGGAGAAAAAATAGTGTGTGAAGCCGAATTCATGGCTCAGATTAGTAAAAATAAATAACTCATAAATAAATATGATAAGTTCTCTAGCTTTTGTACATCCTGAAGCAAAACTGGGTAAAAACGTAGAGGTAGGCCCATTTGTTTATATTGACAAGAATGTAATTATTGGAGATAATAATAAAATAATGCCTAATGCAACAATTCTTTACGGTGCAAGAATTGGAAATGGCAATACTATTTTTCCAGGTGCTGTTATCAGTGCCATTCCCCAAGATTTGAAGTTTGCAGGAGAGGAAACAACAGCCGAGATTGGTGATAACAATCTCATTCGAGAAAATGTGACTATTAATCGTGGTACTGTTGCTAAAGGTAAAACCATTGTAGGTAGTAATAATTTATTAATGGAAACGGTTCATATAGCTCATGATGCTATAATTGGTAGTGGAATTATCATTGCTAATGGAACAAAAGTCGCTGGTGAAGTGATTATTGACGATAATGCAATAGTAAGCGCCGGAGTACTTATGCACCAATTCTGTCATATAGGAGGCTATGGTATGCTTCAAGGTGGAGCTAGATTTAGCAAAGACATTCCTCCCTATATTATTGCTGGACGTGATCCTATCAGATATAGTGGTATTAACATTATTGGACTTAGAAGAAGAGGCTTCAGCAATGAAGTGATTGAAAATATCCATAATGCTTACAGAATAATCTATCAACAAGGTTTGAATCGAAAAGAAGCTTTAGATAAAATAGAATCGGAGATACCAATGAGTGAAGAAATTCAATACATTGTCGATTTTATTCGCAACTCATCTCGAGGTATTATTACGGCTTAAACAAACAAAGATTATATAAAGTAAAGGGACTTCAAAAGAGTCCCTTTTTTATTATAAGTCTAAAACCATATGGTCTTTTTCTTTTTTTTACTATTTTTACCTCCAAATTGAATATACATAAAGTTATGATTTATAAATTCACCATTATCTCTGAGGAAGTTGACGGATTTTTAAGAGACATACAAATTGACTCTGAAGCAAGCTTTTTAGATTTACATAAAGCTATTTTTGATTCTGTTAGTTATGAGAACGTTCCTAATGCAGCTTTTTATATCTGTGATGATTATTGGGATAAAGAAAATGAGGTACTACTGCAAGAAATAGATAATAATCCTGAGTATGATACTTGGCTAATGGAAGAGACTACATTAGACTATTTCCTTGAAGAAGAGCATCAAAGATTAATGCATGTTTTTAATTTAGAAAACGAAAGATGTTTCTATATTGAATTAACTGAAATTATCCCTGGTTCAAGTTTAGATGAAGCTAAATGTACTCGCTCAATTGAAGAGGCTCCCTCACAATTCCCAGAAGATGAGAACGTTATTATTCAAGAAAGCACAGTAGATGTAGATGAGGATTTCTATGGTAGTCAAGATTTTGATATTGAAGATTTAGCCGCATTCGATAGTAAAGACGAATCTGATTTATAAATCGCTCAATTAAACAAAGAAAAATCATAGTAGGAAAAGATAAGCAGAAATGAAACAAAACACACTGATAGTTCTAGTTGGTCCTACAGGTGTGGGAAAGACAGAACTAAGTCTACGTATTGCCGAACACCTCAATACTTGTATTATTTCAGCGGACTCACGACAACTTTATAAAGGAATTGAAATAGGTACAGCAGCTCCGACATCAGAACAGCTAGAAAGAGTTAAACACTTTTTTGTAGGTATTCTAAACCTTTCTGAATATTATAGTGCTGCACAATATGAAGTCGAAGTATTAAAAAAACTAGACTCCTTATTTCCCTCTTATCCCAACATCTTATTAACAGGGGGATCAATGTTATATGTAGATGCAGTTTGCAAAGGTATTGATGATATGCCTACGGTAGATCGTGATACCCGAAATTTCATGCAAGAAAAATATAAAAAGGAAGGGTTAGATGGATTAACTAGGGAACTTAAATTATTAGATCCAGATTATTACTACAAAGTAGATCTTAAAAACCACAAGCGAATTATTCATGCTTTAGAAGTTTGTTACATGACGGGTAAACCTTACTCCTCTTTTAGAACAAAAGAGGACAAAAAACGTCCGTTTAACATTTTGAAAATCGGTCTTCAACGAGATAGAGATGAACTTTATAATCGAATCAATAAGAGAGTAGAAGAAATGGTTGAACAAGGTGTTATAGAAGAAGCTAAACGTGTCTTTCACCAACGCAAATTAAACTCCTTAAATACGGTAGGCTATAAAGAGTTATTCAAATATATTGAAGGTGAATGGGACCTTTCATTTGCGATCCAAAAAATCCAAAGGAACACAAGGGTTTACTCCAAAAAACAAATGACTTGGTTTAAACGAGATACTGATATCCATTGGTTTCATCCATCAGAAGAAAACAACATCCTTTCTTTCATTGATGAGAAACTATCAATATAAAACCAGGCCTTACTCTTTGTAAACACTAAGAAAAAACCTTAATTCCTCTTTCTTAAAAAGAGCGATCATAAACTGTTTTTAACTGACTCAAAGCTTGTTTTAATGTAGCCATTGTGCAACCTACATTCATTCTCATAAACCCACTACCCTCTTTACCAAAATCCACACCCGCATTTAAAATTAAACCTGCTTCCTTAAAAAACTCATCTAGTTTTTTATCAGTTAAATTCAAATCTCTACAATCTAAAAAGATTAGAAAAGAGGCTTGAGGCATAATACAACGAATTTTTGGCATTTTTTCTGCCAATGTTTCTTGCACATAATCTATGTTTCTTTGAATATAATTTAATGAAGCAACCAACCAATCTTCACACTCATTATAAGCCGAGACTACTGTTCGATAAGAAAATATATTCCCTGTGTTTACGCGTAGGGCTTCTACAAACTCCGCATACTGTTTAAGTAAAGTTGGATTCTGAATAATACAATAAGAGCTACTCAAACCAGCCATATTAAAAGCCTTACTTGGAGACATAAATACAATGCCGTGTTGTTTAGCTATAGGGCAAGATTTTAAATAAGTTGTATGAGTATTTCCTGGAAGAGTTAAATCTGCATGAATCTCATCGGAGATAACTAACACATTATTCTTGTGACAAATAGCAGCAATTTTACCCAACTCCTCTTTAGTCCATACACGTCCACCAGGATTATGAGGATTGCATAAAATAAGCAACTTACAACCTAGTATATCTTTTTCAAATTGATCAAAGTCAACCTCAAATTGCTCTTCTCCTAGTTTGAGTGAATGATATACAACTTCTCTATTATTGTTTTTTGTTACAGCAAAAAATGGCGTATATACTGGAGACATAACCATTACTTTGTCTAAAGGTTGCGTAAAACACTGTAAAACAAAAGCAATACCTCTTACAATACCAGGAGTAAATATAATTTGTTCTTTATACACTTCCCAATCAAAACGTTTATCCACCCAATTAATAATTGAACTATACCACTCATCTGGGATAATAGTATATCCTAAAACTCCATGATCAACTCCTTTTTGTATGGTTTGTAAAATGGGTTTTGGTGTTTGAAAATCTGTATCTGCAACCCACATTGGAATTGTTCTTTTTTGATGGGGGATTTCTGGTGCATCATACTTTACTGAATCAGTATCCCAACGATTTATTGATTTATCAAACTCACAACTCATATTCTATGATCTTTTAGTTCAACACTTATATTATTCATAAAGGTAATATTTCTTCTATGAAGATGATAAATAACACTCCTCTTTTCTATAAAAAAAGACAAAAGGGATGTAAAAACTCATACTAAGTCCTCAAATTAGAAGAGAACTCCCATAGACCCATTTGTATATTCATAAATTTAACCACTATTATTGAAAGAAAATCGACATTTAATAGATTAAATTTTATTTTTGTAATAAGGTAAAACATCAAAATAATATTTTAGGATAATGATTAAAGCTATTTTTCTAGACATCGATGGTACTTTAGTAAGTTTTGAAACACATAAAATCCCAGAATCCACAATAGAGGCAGTACATAAAGCAAAAGAAAATGGGCTCTACGTGTTTATTGCTACAGGCAGAGCTAAAGCTATAATGAATAATATTGGAGCTTTAGGAGAGGACACTATAGATGGCTATGTAACTATGAATGGAGCTTATTGCTTCACAAAGGATAAAGTGTTATATAAAAATAGTATTTCTAGGAGTGATGTAGAGCAAATGGCTTTAGAATCAAAAAAAAGAGATTTTGCTTCCATTTTTGTTAGTGAACATGAAATAGCCGTTGCACAAAAAAACCATTTAGTCAGTGAAATATTTCACAAACAACTTAATGTGCCACTCTTCCCCGAGATAACATTAGAGGAAGCTATTAATAAAGAAATATTCCAAATCACTCCTTTTATTACTGAAGAGCAAGAAAATGACATATTACCTCGCTTAACTACTATTGAAGCAGGAAGATGGCATCCAGCTTTTATTGATATTACAGCAAAAGGTAGTACAAAACAAAAAGGGGTGGATGTCATTATTGATCATTTTGGTATCAATCTTAATGAAACACTAGCTATTGGTGACGGAGGGAATGATATAAGTATGCTAGAACACGTAAAAGTAGGAATTGCTATGGGAAATGCCCGAAAAGAGGTTCAAGCAGTAGCTGATTATGTTACAACATCGGTTGATAATGATGGGGTTTGGAATGCCTTGAAAAAATTTGATGTTATTTAATTTATAGAAATCACTGAATAAAGTGTCAGATAAAGGAATAGACATACAAAACAAAGAGTTGCAATCCGTACTAAAATTGATTAGACATACCAATCAGTCCATTTTTCTTACGGGAAAAGCAGGAACTGGAAAATCAACTTTTTTACGATATATATGTGAGCAAACAACGAAAAAACATGTTGTTCTTGCTCCCACTGGTATTGCTGCAATCAATGCTGGTGGTAGTACTCTACATAGTTTTTTTCGTCTACCCTTTCATCCTATTCTACCCAATGATGCAAACTTAAGCCTTCATAGAGGGCGCATACATGAGTTCTTTAAATATAATAAAGACCAAAGAAGATTACTAAAAGAAATCGAGCTCGTAATTATTGATGAAATCTCCATGGTAAGATCAGACACTATAGATGCTATAGATCGCATTCTACGTGTTTATTCTCAAAACTTACGACAACCTTTTGGTGGAAAACAAATTCTATTGATAGGAGATGTATTTCAACTAGAACCCGTAGTAAAGTCAGATGACAGGGAAATCCTTAATATAGCCTATGAAACTCCTTTTTTCTTTTCTGCTAAGGTCTTTCAACAAATGGATTTAGTTTCCATAGAACTTCAAAAAGTTTATAGGCAGAACGATCCTCACTTTATTCGCGTATTAGATAATATCCGAACTAACCAAGTAGAAGCAAAAGACTTACAATTCTTAAATACACGCTATGGCATTGAGTTTAATAAAAGTACAGACGAAGAACTACACATAACTTTAGCAACACGCAGAGATACAGTTGATAGAATAAATGAACAGAAACTAAGTGAATTACCTGGAAAATCAGAACTATTCCAAGGTACTATATCTGGAGAATTCCCCATTAATAGTTTGCCAACTTCTAAAGAACTAACCTTAAAATTAGGCGCTCAAATTATATTTGTAAAAAATGATATAGACAAAAAATGGGTAAATGGAACATTAGGAGTGGTCAGTGGTATAGATAAAAAAGGAGTTTTGAATATTATTACTGAAGAAGGTCTTGAAGTAGATGTAACACCTACTTCTTGGCGAAATATTCGGTACAAGTACAATGAAAAGAAAAAAATAGTTGAAGAAGAAGAACTAGGTTCTTTTACTCAATTTCCTATCAGGTTAGCATGGGCTATAACCATTCATAAAAGTCAAGGACTAACCTTTACCCGAGCAATTATCGATTTTACAGGAGGAGTATTTGCTGGTGGTCAAACTTATGTTGCATTAAGTAGATGTACCTCATTACAAGGAATTTATCTTAAAAAGCCTATTAGTAGAGCTGATATTTTTGTACGTCCTGCAATCGTTGATTTTTCAAAAGAATTCAATAATCAACAAACACTAACTAAAGCTTTTGAAGAGGCAGGAGCTAACTTATCCTATGCTGAGGCTATTCATGCTTTTGATCAAGGAGACTTCGAGACCATGCTTACTTCACTTTTCCGAGGTATGCATGCTCGATATGATTTAGAAAGACCTCTTATAAGAAGATATATCAGACGCAAACTAGGTATTATAAATCAAATTAAAGAGGAAAATAAACAGCTCAGAGAACAAATCATTGAGCAGAATAATAACTTAAAACAATTTGCTAAAGAGTATTATGTAATGGGTAATAGCTGCATCATCGATGCGAAAGACCCACACGCTGCACTTTCAAACTACAATAAAGCCATAGAGTTATTTCCTGACTATGTTGATGCGTGGGTCAGAAAAGGGGTTACCTTAATGAATCTTAATGAATACGATAAAGCTCTTCCTGTTCTCAACAAGGCGGTAGGCCTTGCTCCTCACCTATTCAAAACAGTTTATAATAGAGGTAAATTATGGCTACATACCAAACAATTCGATAAAGCTATAGCAGACTTTGATAAAGCCACTACATTAAAAACTAAACACATTCAAGCACATCAATATTTTGGAGATGCTTTACACCAGGCTGGAAAAGAATATGAAGCCGAAATCCAATGGGAAATAGCTAAAAAACTCAGAAAAAAAAGAAACAAATAATACTTTCACCATTTATTCTTTAACAATATCCCCATTAGATTTGTTATAGATGTTACAAGACAAGATCAAAATAATTAATATTTATAATTAACTTATGAAGAAATCATTAAAAATCACAGGAATCGTTTTAGCCGTTTTATTAGCAATAATGATTATAATACCTTTTGCTTTCCAAGGAAAAATAAAAGACTTAGTAAAAAGCGAAGGAAATAAAATGATTAACGGTTCTTTCGATTTCGCTTCGCTCAACATTAGCTTGTTTAAGAACTTTCCTAAAGCTTCTATCTCATTAAAGGATTTTTGGATTAAAGGAGCTAATGAATTTGAAAATGACACCCTTATCCAAGCTAAAGAACTAACGGGTGTTATCGATCTATTTTCTCTTTTTGGAGATGAGTATGATATTACTAAAGTAGAACTAAAAGACACTCAATTGAATGCACTAGTTCTTCCTGATGGAAAAGCCAATTGGGATATTATGAAAGAGGAGGAGGATTTAGACGACAAAAAAGAGGCTATGGAAGAAGCTTCCTCATTCAATATTCAACTCAAACAATTGATATTTAAGAATGTAAATATAATCTACGATGACCGAGAGGGTGATCAATGGGCAAACATTCATAACTTTAATGCTACCGCATCGGGTAACTTAGCAGCAGATGTAACTACGCTTAAGTTTAAAGGAGACATAGAACACTTAAGCTACAGAATGGGTAACTTAATGGTTCTTAATAATGCTAACATCGAGGCTCAAATGGACATCGATGCAGATCTTGAAAACAATAAGTTTACATTAAAAGATAATAAAATTCGCTTAAATGCTATTGAAGCAGACTTAGATGGCTGGATAGCTCTTTTAGATGATGCTACTGATATGGATATTAAGCTCAATACTAATAAAGTTGGATTTAAAGAAATTCTTTCTTTAGTTCCTGCTATCTATGCTACCGACTTTAAGAAACTAAAAACAGAAGGAGAAGCCTCCTTAACAGCTTTTGCTAAAGGGAAATTAGCAGATACTATTTTACCTAATTTTGAAGCTGAAATAAAGGTAGACAATGCTCAATTCCAATATCCAGCTCTACCTGCAGGGGTTGATCAAATTAATGTACATGCAATTATAAAGAATCCTGGTGGTAATGCTGATCTCACGGAAATAGCGATACAACCATTTAGTTTTAGAATGGCTGGAAATCCTTTCCACTTAACTGCAAATATAAAAACACCAATGTCTGATCCTGCTTTTTCAGCTAAAGCAAAAGGGACCATTGACTTAGGGGTTATTGAGCAAGTATATCCCTTAGATGATATGAATTTAAATGGGATTATTAATGCAGATCTAGATCTTACGGGAAAAATGTCTTACATTGATAACGAACAATATGACAAAATATTGGCTTCAGGAAACATTAAACTTTCTGATATGAAATTGATGCTAACAGATATGCCTGAAGTAAATATTGATCGTTCTACTCTAACCTTTACTCCGAAACACTTAATATTAAGTGAAACTACAGCACTAATCGGGAAAAGTGATATAACACTAGATAGCCGATTAGAAAATTACTTGAGCTATATTTTCAAAAATGAAAAGATAACAGGTAGCGTAAACTTAAGATCTAATCATTTGAATCTTAATGATTTTATTGCACCTGATGAAAACACAGCTTCACAAGAAGAAGACAGCGTTTCTTTAGAAGCCTTTGATGTACCTGAAAACATAAACTTCACAATGACAGCGAACTTGAAAGAGGTTTTACTAAACACTATGAAGTTCAATAATGTACAAGGTAATCTACGCATAAATAATCAAAAAATAGATATGAACAATCTATCATTGAATGGTATGGGGGGTTCTATTGTTATGAATGCCTATTATTCTACGGCTATTAGTTCAACAACTCCTAAAGTGGCAGGAAATTTCAATCTGAAGGATTTGAGCTTTACAGAAACATATCAAGCTCTAGATATGGTAAAACAGTTAGCTCCTGTATTTGACAAACTAAAAGGTTCTTTTTCTGGAGAATTAAAACTAGAAACATTATTAAATGAAGAGTTATCTCCTATGTTTGAGTCAACACAAGGTAAAGGAAAGCTAACTACTAGAAACTTAAGTCTTAGTGATGTTGACGTAATCGATCAAATTGCAACAGCTATCAAAAAGCCTGAACTAAAAAACATGCAAGCTAAAGACCTGGATTTAGCCTTTGAAATAGAAAATGGACGCTTATCGACAGAGCCTTTTGATGTAAAACTTGGAGATTATGTTATGAATTTATCGGGCTCAACAGGATTAGATCAAACCATAGATTATTCTGGAAAAATTAAACTGCCAGCTACAGCAGGTAAAATAGGTGATTTTACTACACTTGATCTAAAAATTGGGGGTACATTCCAATCTCCAAGTATTGGTATAGATGCAGAAAGTATGGCTAAACAAGCCGTAGATAAACTTGCAGATAAGGCAAAAGATAAGTTGAGTGAAAAGTTAGGACTTAATAAAGACTCAACACAGGTAAATGATTCTACAAAAACAGAAGTTGAAGATGCTTCCATTGAAGAGAAAGCTACTGAAAAAGCATTTGATTTCTTAAAGAAAAAATTAAAAAAATAAGTACTATGATGTTAAAACTTTACGACAAGAACAACAACCCTGAAGATATTCAGAAGGTAATAGACACTTTAAACGAAGGGGGATTAATTATTTACCCTACAGATACAAGGTATGCTATTGGTTGTCATGCTATGAAAGAAAGAGCAGTTGAAGAGATTTGCAAAATCAAAGGTATTGATGTGCTTAAAAACAATCTTTCAATCATCTGTTACGACCTAAGTAGTGTTAGTGAATTTGCAAAAATGAATAACTCAGTCTTCAAACTCATGAAACGAAACTTACCAGGGCCTTTTACTTTCATTCTAAATGGAACTAATAAGTTGCCTAAAATATTTAGAAATCGTAAAGAAGTGGGCATTCGTATGCCTAATGAACCTATTATACAGGAAATTGCAAGGGTACTTAATCAACCTATTATGACTACTACGGTTCCTTATGATCCTACTGATGAAATTGAATACATAACTAATCCTGAGCTTATCAATGAAAAACTTGGCGACTTAGTAAATATAGTAATTGACGGAGGCATTGGTAATGTTTTAGAATCTACCGTAGTTAATTGTACAGGAGACAGTTTTGAAATTGTAAGGCAAGGTGCTGGAGAATTAATACTCTACTAAACATTTATAATAAAATAAAAGAGGTTGTGAAATTTCACAACCTCTTTTATTTTATACGGCTTACTAACTTTTTGTAAAACTTCACACTACATTAGCAACTCTTCTCTAAAGCATTAAGCATTATATTAGGATCAAGATCATTCTCTTCAATATCCATATAATACTTGTAAGTCCCCACTTTTATCTCATGGGTTGCAGCATCATCACAAACAATAATACCATGTTGATGTATTTGCAACATACTAATGGTCCACATATGTGTAATACTTCCTTCTACAGCATGTTTTAAAGCCCTAGCTTTATTATAACCATTAACTAAAATCATAACCTCTTTAGCCGAAAGAACAGTCGATATTCCTACCGTTAGTGCTAACTTCGGTACTTGATTCATATCATAATCAAAGAAACGAGAGTTTGCAATTCGTGTATCTTTCGTTAAAGTTTTCTTACGAGTTCTAGAGCCTAAAGAAGAACCTGGTTCATTAAAAGCAAAATGCCCATTAGGTCCAATTCCTCCCATAAATAAGTCAACACCATAAGATTGTAGCTTTTGTTCATATCGTGCACACTCAGCATCAATATCTTCAGCATTACCATCTAGTAAATTAATATTTTCTGACTGAATATCAATGTGACTGAAAAAATTCTCCCACATGAATGAATAGTAGCTTTCAGGATGCTCTCGCGGTAAACCTACATACTCATCCATATTAAAAGTTACAACATTTTTAAAAGAGATAATTCCTTTTTTATTCAGCTCAATTAAAATTTTATAAAAGCCTAATTGAGTTGAACCAGTAGCTAAGCCTAGCACAAAAGGATGTTCTGCAGTAGGATTTGCTTGCTTAATTTTTAAAGCTACGTAATAGGCAGCCCATTCCGACATCCGTTGATAGTCGGGTTGAATAATAAGTCTCATGATTTTGTTGTATTAAAAAAGTGTTTGTTTGATTTTTTTGAGTTTTTATTCTCTATCTGATTTTAGCTTATCAGCCATTTCACGGGCTAATATTCTACAAGATTCTGCGGACTCATTATCTAAGGAATGTTTTACTTCTACTGGATTAGCTACAACATCTAATTTAACATCTTCTATAAATGAAGTTATTTGCTTAACAGCACCACCAGCCCAACTAAATGATCCAAAACATCCAAAATAGCGATTTTTTAATAGTCTATTTTTTATCTTCGATAAAATAGCTTCAACATCTGGATAGATCGCATTATTATAAGTAGGCGTACCAATTATTATACCCTTATATCTAAAAATATCGGTGATAATATATGAAGCATTACTACGGCTTACATTATGCATTCGCACATTTTTTATTCCTTGCAATGTTAACTCTTCAGCAATAATTTCTGCCATATCTTCTGTATTTCCATACATAGAACCATAGGCAATAACTACCCCTTCTTCAGCTTCATATTTACTTAATCTATCATAAACAGAGATGACTTTTTTCACATTATTCCCAGTCCAAACTGGACCATGGGTAGAACAAATTGTTTGAATAGGTAGTTTTCCTACTTTTTTAAACGCATTCTGAACCTGCATCCCATAACGGCCAACAATGGTAGAGTAGTAACGTTCCATCTCCCCCCAAAAATGATCTATGTTTAATCTCACATCGAGGAAACTTCCATCTAAGGCTCCATAGCAACCAAAACCATCTCCAGAAAAAAAAACTCCTTCTGTTTCATCAAAAGTCATCATTGTTTCCGGCCAATGTACCATTGGTGTCATATAAAAACGGAGAGCATGATGACCTAAATTTAATTCATCTTTATCTTTAACTATTTGTAGTTGATCTGACACTCCATAGAAACCTTCTAGCATACCAAAAGTAAGTCTATTCCCTACTATTGTAATATTTGGATACTCCTTTTTTATCAAGCTGATAGAGCCGGAATGATCAGGTTCCATATGATTTATTATCAGATAATCGATAGGACGATCTCCTAGTATGTCTTTAATTTTCTTTAGATACTTCTCATAACAAGAAACATCTACCGTATCTATTAAAGCCACTTTTTCATCATCAATAAGGTACGAATTGTACGATACTCCATAAGGAAGTGACCATAATCCTTCGAATAGATTTTTTTCTCTATCGTTTACACCTACATAATGTATTTTTCCAGCAATTCTAGTTCTATCTTTCATTATATATTCTTGTTATATATTTATTAAATTCGTTTTTTGATCTGTATATAATTGTCCTTGATAAGTATTTTCTTTTTTCATTCGCTGAATTAACATCATATTAAACTCATGATTCTTAACACCCCACAAAGGCGAAAGAATTAACTCTTTAGGCGACTGAGATATAAAGCGCTCAACGACCATATCGGGTCTTAATCGCTGTAAATAACTTATTACTAAAGTCAAATAATCATCTAATGTAGTTAAGTAAAAATCCTCAGGAAAATTAGTAAACTCTTCCTCCATTTGAGTTCCTTTAATAATTTGCAATTGATGCAACTTTAAAGTGTTTAATGGTAATTTAGAAAGAACCTTAGGTTGATCTAATATACTCTGTAATGACTCTCCTGGCAGTCCTAAAATGACGTGTCCTCCTGTTAATATACCTCTATCGGATGTTCTATTAACAGCATCTACAACCGTTTCGTAAGAATGCCCTCTATTCACTCGTAATAAAGTATCATCTAACGTACTTTCAATGCCAAATTCAACAAGAACAAATACTTTCTTACTTATCTTTTCCAAATAGTCTAATAACTCATCAGAAATACAATCGGGACGAGTTCCAATAACTAAACCCACAACATCTTTTACGGCTAAAGCCTCTTCATATTTTGCTTTAAGCCCGTCAAAAGAATCATAGGTATTAGTATACGATTGAAAATAGGCTAAGTATTTCATAGAAGGATACTTATGTGCAAAAAAGTGCTTACCATCTTCTAATTGTTGAGTTATAGTTTTTGTGGTTTTACAATAGGCAGGACTAAAAGTCTGATTATTGCAATAAGTACACCCTCCTCTTCCTATGGCTCCATCCCTATTGGGACAAGTAAATCCCGCATTTATTGAGATTTTTTGGACTTTATAAGGAAAAAAGCTTTTTAGAAAAGTGGGAAAATCATTATAAACTTTTTTGCTACTCATATCTTCTGTTTTCGGAGAACAAATATACAATATTAATTTCTAAATTTAGTGTAAACATAAAGAGTTATAGCCCATAAGCTAGTATAGCAAGGATTAGAACTAATAGAAACGGATTTACTTTTATTAATAAGCTATCTATTCACACTACCCCTAAGTCACCTATCTATGATGTCCTAGGTATATGTACCATTTGACTAGGATATCCGCCCTACTTGCCCTAGTCCTTTTAAAAGCCCACTCTATGAAAGCTAAACAGGAGTTGAAATACAACTAAAATAAACTTCAATACAAGAAAAACACCACTTCATTTCACTCTGAAAAATATTTTGTGCATATTGAGTTTAAGTAAAAAAAGTTCTTTTTTATTTACTAGCCTTACTTTTTCACTAAAGCACACAAAACTACCACTAT